>JBKXCY010000141.1:0-4430 GCA_046994005.1 Streptococcus sp. | reverse complement strand
TAGTAGAGCCCACTCAACCACTGCGTCTTGCTCGACAATCCAAAAACAATTAAGAAGCTAGGACTTTTGTCCCAGCCTCTTTATTTTTTATACACGCGGAAAATATCCGAACGTTCCCAGTTGAGAAGGGTGATTTTAAGGGGATTGTGCTACAATGGAAGTAAATAGATAGAATGGAGCAGTGAAATGAAAGCAATTATTACAGTCGTTGGTAAAGACCAAAAAGGAATCGTAGCGGGTGTTGCAACGAAAGTAGCAGAATTAGGACTCAATATCGATGATATCTCTCAAACTGTATTGGATGAGTACTTTACCATGATGGCAGTCGTATCATCGGATGAGAAAAAAGATTTCACACAGCTTCGTTCAGAGTTGGAAGAATTCGGTCAGTCTCTTCATGTAAAAATCAATATCCAAAGCGCAGCGATTTTTGATGCTATGCACAATTTGTAAGATAGGGGTTGAGAATTTATGGACATTAGACAGGTAACAGAAACCATTGCCATGATTGAGGAGCAGAACTTCGATGTTCGGACCATCACCATGGGGATCTCCCTTCTAGATTGTATTGATCCGGATATCGAAAAGGCAGCTGAAAAAGTCTACAATAAGATTGTGACAAAGGCCAAAGATTTGGTGGCTGTTGGGGATGAGATTGCGGCAGAACTTGGCATTCCAATTGTGAATAAACGGGTTTCAGTCACTCCAATTTCCATTATTGGGGCAGCAACCAATGCGACAGATTATGTACCCTTTGCCAAGGCACTAGATCGTGCGGCCAAAGAAGTTGGGGTCAACTTTATCGGTGGTTTCTCAGCCCTTGTTCAAAAAGGCTACCAAAAAGGGGATGAAATCCTCATTAATTCCATTCCTCGCGCCCTTGCAGAGACGGATTTTGTCTGCTCTTCAGTCAATATTGGATCGACCAAGACGGGGATCAATATGACAGCTGTCCGAGATATGGGCCGTATCATTAAAGAAGCATCCCAAGCAGATCCAATGGGGCCTGGTAAGCTCGTAGTTTTTGCCAATGCAGTAGAAGATAATCCTTTTATGGCGGGTGCCTTCCACGGTGTCGGTGAAGCGGATGTTGTCATCAACGTTGGGGTTTCAGGACCTGGTGTCGTCCAACGGGCGATCGAAAAAGTTCCAGGAGCTAGCTTTGATGTATTGGCTGAAACAGTCAAGAAGACAGCTTTCAAGATTACCCGTGTTGGGCAATTAGTGGGGCAAATGGCTAGTGAACGTCTCGGTGTTGAGTTTGGGATTGTCGACTTGTCTCTCGCACCAACGCCAGCTGTTGGGGATTCGGTTGCTCGTGTCCTTGAAGCGATGGGGCTTGAAGTAGTAGGAACCCACGGGACAACAGCAGCACTAGCTTTGCTCAATGACCAAGTGAAAAAAGGCGGGATCATGGCTTGTAACCAAGTCGGTGGGTTGTCAGGTGCTTTCATTCCGGTCTCAGAAGATGAAGGGATGATTGCGGCGGTCCAATCAGGCCATATCAACCTGGAAAAATTGGAAGCCATGACAGCCATCTGTTCCGTCGGTCTGGATATGATTGCCATCCCAGCTGATACTCCAGATACAACCATTGCAGCCATGATCGCGGATGAAGCAGCAATCGGGGTCATTAACCAAAAGACAACAGCAGTCCGTATCATTCCTTATGGAAAAGAAGGCGATATGTTAGAGCTCGGTGGACTTCTTGGATCTGCTCCGGTAATGAAGGTCAACAAAGCCTCATCAGCTGATTTCATTGCCCGTGGTGGCCAAATTCCAGCTCCGGTTCATAGCTTTAAAAACTAAGAGAAATCTAGTATAATAGTAGAAAATAGAAAAGTCTGTGATGGTGAAACTCCAGACTTTTTTCTTGCAAAAGGAGACAAGATGGCTAAAACAAGATTATTTGTGATTCGTCATGGGAGAACCATGTTTAATACCATTGGCCGTGCTCAAGGCTGGTCCGATACACCCTTGACAGCAGAAGGAGAAAAAGGCATTGAGGCTCTAGGAATCGGCTTGCGTGAGTCTGGTTTGGACTTTACCCGAGCCTATTCCAGTGATTCAGGTCGTGCCATTCAGACCATGGGGATCATACTTGATCAATTGGGTTTAAAAGAAAAAATTCCTTATCGCTTTGACAAGCGGATTCGCGAGTGGTGTTTCGGAAGCTTTGATGGAGCCTACGGTGGGGAGCTCTTTCATGGTGTCGTGCCGCGCGTGCTGGATGTAGAAGATTATAAGACCTTGACCTTGGAAGACTTGGCCAATGGCATCTGCCAAGTGGACACAGCGAATTGGGCTGAACCTTGGGAAGTTTTGAAAGGCCGAATCTTAGAAGGTTTTGAAGCTATTGCCAAAGAAGTAGAAGAAAATGGAGGAGGCAATGCCTTGGTGGTCAGCCATAGTTGGACCATTCAGACCTTGGTCTGCCTAATTGAAGGAAAACCAAATCTCAATCTGCCTCTTTCAAATGGTAGTGTTACCCTTGTGGAATATGAAGATGGCGCATTGACGGTAAAGGTGTTTGGAGATAGCAGTTACCGTGAAGTCGGTGAAAGCTTGCAAGAATCCTAGTCCGTCGTAAAAGGCTGACCTTTTGGTCATAGCCTTTTCTTTCTCTCAAAACTTGTAAGAGCTTTCCTACTTTCTTTTTACAAAAAATGATATAATGAAAGAGATACATACGGAGGTAGTACAATGACAAAAACCAGATTATATATTGCTCGTCATGGAAAAACCATGTTTAATACCATTGGGCGAGCACAGGGCTGGTCAGACACTCCGCTGACAGAAGCAGGAGAGCGTGGGATTCGAGAATTAGGGCTTGGCCTTAAGGAAGCTGGCCTTTCTTTTGAGGAGGCTGTTTCGAGTGATTCTGGACGCACCATTCAAACTATGGGGATTATTCTTCAAGAACTCGGTCTGACAGGGAAAATCCCTTATCGTTATGACAAACAGATCCGCGAGTGGTGTTTTGGTAGTTTTGACGGTGCCTATGATGGCGAGCTCTTTATGGGGGTTCTACCCCGTGTCTTTAAGGTCGATGATTTCCATCGGTTGAGTTTAATGGAGTTGGCAGAAGGGATCGTTGAAGTGGATACCACGGGTTGGGCTGAATCCTGGAGCGCCTTGAGTGGCCGAATCTTAGAAGGATTTGAAGCTATTGCAAAAGAGGTAGAAGCAGCTGGCGGTGGGAATGCGATTGTTGTCAGCCACGGCATGACCATTACGACCTTGATTTATCTCATCGATCCGAAAGCTGTCGAAGAATTGGTCTTGGACAACGGAAGTGTAACTGTTTTGGCCTATGAGGATGGCGCCTTTCAGATTGAAAAGATTGGAGACATGTCCTATCGTAAGGTTGGAGCGAAACTCTTAGAGGATGGCCATGACAAATAAGTATAGACGCGCAAGAAAAAAACGTAAGAAACGGTGGCCCTACCTATTGAGTTTCTTTCTTCTTGTGATCTTTGGATCAGGAATCGGTGCTTACTTGGCTAAACCAAGCTTGTTTTCAGGGCTTCAGTTTTGGAAGGCAAAAAAAACAGCTGTAACGACTCCCTCTTCTTCTAAGAAAAAGAAAGAAAAATCAGATTTACCAGCTGTTTCGACAAAAGACTGGCAGTTGATCTTGGTCAATCGTGACAATGTGAAGCCTGAGCTGAATCCTCAATTGACAGATGTGGATGCTATCAAAGTGGATAGTCGAATTGTAGAACCAACTCGTCAATTTTTAGAGGCGGCTCGAAAAATTGCCCCAGAAGAAACCTTGATATCAGGCTATCGAAGCGTGGCGGAACAAACAGAGCTCTATAATGAGCGTGTTGCGCAATTAGAGGCCAGTGGTCTTTCACACGAAGAAGCTGAAAAGCAGGTACAGACCCAGGTGCAGGTCCCTGGTGCTAGTGAACACCAGACGGGGCTTGCGATCGATATGAGTGTCGAAGCTGGTCAAAGTGATGAGTTGGGCTTGCAGCTGGCTGCCATCGCACCGCAATATGGCTTTGTCCTTCGCTACCCAGATGGGAAGAGCAACATCACGGGTGTGAATTTTGAGAATTGGCATTTCCGTTATGTTGGCGTAGAAAATGCCCAGTATATGGCCAACCATCAGCTAGTATTGGAAGAATATATTCAACTATTGAAAAAGGCTGGAAAATAGGAGGAGATTCTCTTTTTCTAGGTCTTCAGAATGATTTTTAGCACTCTTGAAAAAAGAGTGCTAATTTTTTGGATTTTTCTCTTGACTTTCTTTTGGATGGGTGTATAATAGAATCATGGTTTAGCACTTGGGTGTATCGAGTGCTAAATGTGAAAGAGAGGTGAGGTCATGGTTACAAAACGTCAAAATGAGATTTTAAATCTTGTCATCGATATGTTTACCAAGACCCACGAACCTGTTGGTTCTAAAGCTCTTCAGGATA
>JBKXCY010000140.1:0-4456 GCA_046994005.1 Streptococcus sp. | reverse complement strand
TTTACAAACCTTTGTGGAAAATGCCATCAAACACGGCTTTTCTTTCCAAGATTCCTTCCTTATCCAGCTTTCCATTCATGAAGAAGCAAACCAACACCTTGCCATTTCCCTCCTGGATAATGGTCCTGGTTTTAGCTCGGCTATCTTACAAGATCTGGTAGCGAAAAAATCCATAGTCACAGATGACGGCCACCACATTGGGTTGACCAATGCACGGGAGCGACTGGATCTCCTCTATCCAGATCACTACACGCTTCAATTTTCAAATGGATCCCAAGGAGGGGCCCGCATCCAACTGAGCTTGCCTTATGAACCCTACAAAGGAGACACACATGAATATCCTACTCGTTGACGATGATCGTTTTATCATTAAAGCCCTTGAGGAAACCATTCATTGGGAAGCCTTGGGTATTGAGCAGGTATATGCCGCCTCCAGCCTAAGCCAAGCCCAAGCCATCATTCAAAACCACCCAATCGCCCTCATGATCAGTGATATCGAGATGCCACAAGGCAGTGGGCTAGATCTCTTAGCCTGGGTCCGGTCAGAAAAATATGATATTCAAACGATCTTCCTCACCAATTATGCTGACTTCAATTATGCCCAAAAAGCCATTGAACTCCAAAGTTTTGAATACTACCTTAAACCGATTGACCCAGATCGCTTAGAATTTATCATTCAAAAAGCCCTCAATAAGATCAAGCGCCACAAGAGTGTGGCCCAATTAGCCCAGCAAGGTCAAAAAGAAGCTGAATTTTGGCATGACTACCTGCGAAAACCGCGTCCATCTCAAGTGGAACAGCTCCTTCAAGAAGTCATGAAGCTCGGCTATAGTCCCAACCCACATGAAGACTACTTTTTGGTTCTCATCACCCTCCACTTAGTTAAAGAAGACTTTCAGCCAAGTGTCCCTTCTTGGCGCTTGCAGCTCCGCCATTGTATCAAGGATCTCTCCCTGGATTTTCCTGTCCACTACTGCGCTCTCAGTAAAATCGAAAACCAGACCGATCGCTACCTCTGCCTCTTCAAAAAAAATCAAAACGCAGAGTGTGCAGACTTCCTAAAGGCCATCCAGCAGAAGATCCAGCAAGACTTAGACCGAACCTCTATCCTTCTTTACTCAGATACGATTTCCCTTGAAACACTCTTAATGAAGGCTCTTCAACTCTGCCAATACAGTGACGAACAAGTCTTTCATTGGAACAGTATCCACTCCTATGCTTCTTTGGGTCCAGGACTTCAAAAGCCTACTCATCGGACATCGCTCACGTTTACAAATCAGCTGGAGACGGAACAGCTCCTCCAAATCATCCGTAGCTTAGAGAGTCAGGATCGCATCCCGCTCTCGGCTCTTAGCGAACTCCAGCTAGACTGGACCCAGCAAATTGGGATTTACCTGGATAAAAACGGAATTCTCGCTCACAAGTTATTTCAAAACAAACACCATCAATTTCTCTTCGAACGACGTTTTCATGCCATCGAAGCTTTTGAAGCCTATATCGGAGATTACTGGAGCTCGGCTCGCCATTATGTGATTGATCTTGAACACCAGTCCAATCTCATCCAGCGGATCACTGACTACATCGACCACCATTACAAGGAGGATATCAGTCGCACCAAGCTAGCAGAGATGGTTTTTCTTAGTCCAGATCATCTAGCACGGATGTTTAAGCGCGATACGGGCAATACCCTGATGAAATACATCACTGATAAACGAATGGCCGCTGCAAAAGAAATGCTCTCACAAAGCGATACCCCTATTTATCAAGTTGCTATCCAAGTTGGCTACGACAACTACTCCTACTTTACAAAGGCCTTTAAACAAAAAGTCGGTCTCTCCCCAGGAGATTACCGCAAACAATGCCAAGAGGTCTATTAAATACAAAAAAACCTTTTACAAAATGGATGTCCATCTTGCAAAAGGTTTTATTTTCTTTTCTTCTTCATTTCTTTTTCAATCGCACTAGCAATTTTCTCCACCATATAGGCCGTCTGAAGATTGCGCAAGATCAAGAGGGCCCAAAAGAATGCAAAGAGCATCTGACCCGCCATGGTCGCTTCATTGAAAAAGTAAGTCTCCATAGCAGTAAAGACTGCTATCACTGCAAATTGTTTTGTATTCATATCGTTATTTTACCATGATTCAGTAAAAAATTCATGTATTAATCGTCCTGAAGGGTAATTTTATCGGATAGGAAGGTAAATTCCTCAGGGATGACGCTTTCCTCTTCTTCCACCACTTCCGCTTTTTGTCCACGCGTCTTAGCTGAAAACTCTGCCCGGATTTGAGTCCACTCCTCTAGAGAAACCGCTAGAATCTCTGGTGAGAAGCCTGCAGCATTGCTGAGGATATTGCCAAACATGGTATTGAGGTTGTCCCGTTTCATGGTCTGTTCGGCATTAAAGGCAGACTCAAAAGCTAAAATAGCGTGATTTTCATTGGCAGCAACCGGTTGAGATCCGATCAAGAGAGCCTTATCTGCACCTGCCAAGCTCTCGATAATTTCCCCCCATGCATTCTGGAGGCGGATCAAGTTTGTTCGAGCCAGTTCTGGGTTTTCGACTGCCTCTTGTAAAATCGCGTTGACCTTGTTGCGATCTGCCCGATAGCCCTTGCTAGACTTGGTTGGACGAGCTACCGCTGGTTTCGAAGCAGGAAGACTGTTACCTGTTTGCGCTAACTGTTGCTTGAGTTGAGCGACTTCCTTCTTCAAGTCTTCCAGTTGAGCCAGCACATTGGAAGGAACCTCCACAGCTACTGAGTTAGAATCTTGAGCCGTGCTTTCCGCCAATTTAATGGTCATCATTTCAGTATAAATGCGCGGTTGCAGGCTGTTTTTGATATCTGCTAGACTAGTCGTCGCCTGGTCAATCAGAGCAAAGAGACGAGCTTGATCGGCTGCAAGGTTGGCCGCGAATAAATCACTAGCATGGGTATTTTCTCCACCTGTCTGAACAATCAAGAGATCTCTCAGATATTGAAGTAAGTCCGTGACGAAACGGGCCATATTCTTCCCATTATCAAAGATAATCGCAAGTTGGTCCAGCGCCGCTGTCGCATCATGAGCCAAGATAGCAGCCACGTACTGATCAAGCGCAGCAAGGCTGATAGAGCCCGTAATCTCTTCAGCAATCGCGGTCGTCAACTCACTACCCGCAGTCAGACTCAAAGCTTGATCCAAAATGGACAAAGCATCCCGCATCCCACCTTCAGCGCGCCGGGCGATGATTTGCACGGCATCTGCTTCATAGGCAATGCCTTCAGTAGCTAAAATACTTTCCAAATGGTGAACGATATCTGGCAGTTTGATAGATTTGAATTCAAAACGTTGCAC
The DNA here is from genome assembly GCA_046994005.1 of Streptococcus sp. GTDB lineage: Bacteria > Bacillota > Bacilli > Lactobacillales > Streptococcaceae > Streptococcus. The sequence continues at coordinate 1,123 of JBKXCY010000140.1, read as the reverse complement.
TCGTGAAAGGATGGTCGCAGGAATCTTGTGCAATTCCGTTGTTGCTAGGATAAAGACCACATTCTCCGTTGGCTCTTCTAGCGTCTTCAACAAGGCATTGAAGGCCCCTGACGAGAGCATGTGGACCTCATCGATAATGTAGACTTTGTGCTTGGCTAGACTTGGAGCATAGGTCGACTTGTCGCGAATATCGCGAATTTCATCGACCCCATTGTTAGAGGCTGCATCGATCTCGATAACATCTTCAAGACTCCCATTGGTAATGGATTCACAGATATAGCAGTCGTTACACGGCTCCCCATTGACTTGATTGGGACAGTTCATGGCCTTAGCAAAGATCTTGGCCACACTGGTTTTCCCAGTTCCACGAGGACCAGAAAAGAGATAGGCATGGCTGATCTTGTCCTGCTCGACAGCCTGTCTCAATGTCCGTGCAACCACTTGCTGGCCGACCAATTGACCAAAGGTCTGGCTACGGTATTTGCGATATAAAGCTTGATACATTAGTTCTTAACCCCAAACATCTTAAAGTCCCAGTTTGTCTTTTCGATCAAGAGAGCGACAAACTTTTCCAAATACTCCTGATCCAGCTGATCATAGTCAGAGACGCATTCTGAGTCCAGGTCTAAAACCCCCAGGAGCTGGCCGTCCTTGACCATAGGCACCACAATTTCACTCATAGCCCGACTATCACAGGAAATATAGTTGGCATGTTGGCGGACATCATCGACAATCATGGTTTCTTGCTTCTGGGCTGCTTCTCCACAGACACCCTTTCCAAGTGCGATGTGGACACAAGAAACACCTCCCTGAAAAGGTCCCAGGATTAATTCCGTTTGGTCATACAAATAAAAACCCGCAAAGACAGAACGTGGCAAGGCTTGATTTAAGAGAGCACTGGCATTGGACAGATTAGCCAAGGCATTGCTTTCTCCCATTAAGAGAGCATCTAATTGAGCCAGCAAGAGCTGGTATTGTGATTCTTTTTCCGATTGTTTCATACCTTCCATTATACCAAATCTTTGCCCAAAAATTAAGCTTCAAACAGCGAAAGAAAAGAGAGTGGGATAGAAATCGGTCATTCGTTAGAATTCGATTTCGTCGTCCCACCTCCGCACAGTTG
>JBKXCY010000139.1:0-4478 GCA_046994005.1 Streptococcus sp. | reverse complement strand
CTATCAAGTGGTATACAGATCACCAAGACTGGTGGAAAGCTGAAAAAGAAGCTGTCGAAGCCAACTACGCAAAAACACAAAAAGTTTTGAAATAAGGAAGAAAGTCCAAGTAGAAAATTTCTTGGACTTTTTCTTTTATTTTCTGAAAATGAGCGAGGGTTCTTCCATGTATGGTATAATAGGATCAGTTTGAAAACAGTTATCAATTAGGAGGAATAGATGAATCAAAAAGATTGGGTTGACTATTTTGAAGCACTCCATAACCGGAAGCCGAGTCTGCAAGAGTTCCAAGCAGCTCGGGAAGCAGGAGAGTTTCTAGTAGAACGAAAAGAAACAAGACTCGAAGAGCCAGCTACATCTACTACAGTATTACAAGAGAAGGGAGTTCAATTGACCCCTTCAACTCCAAGTGCTAAACGGTTTCGTGTGAACTGGAACAAGCAAACAAAATGGGCTTTATCAGGTGTGGGAATCCTAGCCGTTATTGTACTGGCTTACTTCTTTTTCTTCCAACCGACTCCAAGTTTGGAAGGGATTTGGGTTGGGCCTGCTGATTCAACAGCAGTCGTTTATGAATTAAATCAAGAAGAGCCACGATCGAATGGTAAGTATAAGATTGAAAAAGTTTATAAGGGTAAGGAAGCGAGTCAAGAGTTTCAAAAAGCTTTAAACCAGTTAAACTACTCCAAGCTGAAGACCTTAGCTGATGTTGATAGGAAATTTGACCTCCACACGAGGGAAGTTGTCATCATCAAAGACGAGCATGGGCTTGTTTATAATCTACTCCAAAGCAATGGGACCAATGTAATTTTAGCCAATGACTTGATGGATTTGGTGACCTATAGTGATCATTCAGAGAGCTTTAAGAAAAATGCTATTTTTCACAAGACAGAAATTCCTAAAGTGCTCCTTGGGAAATGGAAAATTGAGCGTTCTTATGACGACGAAACCAATTACCTTGAATTAAATGCTCGTGGTATTCTTACTTATAGTGAATTTGATAGTAGCGAAGGTACGGCTTTTTATACCCTAGAAGAACTCCAAAAGATGCCTTCAACTAAGTTTGATCAAGAAAAGACAGCTGACAAAGTGAAAGAGCTCTTTGAGGATCTTCAAGATGCGGTGGATTCTCAAGATTATCAGCTAAATAGTATGAAAGACGTGTACAAGCAACTAGGATCTGATTTTTATTATATCCCTGTAAATGGAGGAAAGACAGTTCTTGTTTTCACAGAAGACTATCATCTATTCGAAAAATTGGAAAAAGTGAAATAAATCAGATGGACCGAAAGGTCCTTTTCTTTTATTTTCATACAAACCACTAATTAAGAATGAATTTATGGTATAATATGATTAGTTTTTATGATGAATCAATAAGGGGGATATAATGAATCAAAATGATTGGGTTGAATACTTTGAAGCGGTCAATGGTCGCAAGCCAAGTATGCAAGAATTTCAAGAAGCTCGTGAAAAAGGGGAGTTTGTCGTAGAGCGAAAAGAAGCGCCGACTCCTACAACTGTAGCACCAGCTCCAAACACTGAAGCGCAGGCTCCTGCTCAAGAAGCACCTGTTGCACCTATCGCACAAGAGTCTACAGCTTTTGTCCAACCGCAACCATCGGCGAAAGTCTTGCAACCTGTTCCAAGACAGAAAAGACCGAAATTGACTTTTAATAAACCAACGAAGTTAGGTGTTGCAGTCGTCGCTGCCGTTACAGTCATTGCATTGGTTTGGATCTTTTTCTTTACAGGAGGACCAAGTCTCGATGGCATTTGGTCAAACATTTCAGGTTCGGATGCGATTGTGTATGAAACGAATCAAAAAGGAATGATAAAAGATGGAAATATAAAAATTCAATCATTAACAAAAGGAGATAAAGCTAATAAGGAACTCTCTCAATTTTTAGAAAAAGTGAATAAGTCTGATCTTCAATCACTAAAAGATTTTGATCGTATTTTTAGTTTAAAAACGAAAGAAGTTATTGTTGCTCACAGTGAGAAAAATACTTATTATAATCTTATTCAACAAGATGGAACCATGGTTTCGTTTACGAATGATAGATATAGATTGAGATCTCTATATTTTGAACCAAAGGAATTGAAAAAAACTCTGACCTATCGTAAAGTCGCTATGTCTCAAGCTTTTGTTGGAAAGTGGAGTATGTATTATGAAAATAATTCTTATAGCGATACAATTACAATTAGTAAAAATGGTATTTCCACAAGAAGACAATTTGATCCAGAAGTATTTGCAGTTTATTCTCTTGAAGAGGCTGAAAAAGATGAAGCCCTTAAAAATGGAGAAAAATTTAGTGAAGAGAAATTTAAAGAAAAATTCTATGAAATTCAATCAAAATTAGAAGCTCAGGGATATCATGTAAACAATCCAAAAGATATTTACAAAAAAGTTGGAGAGTATTTTTACTTTTTAGTTACAAATGGTGGAAAAACCGTTATTGTTTTAACTAATCATTTTGAGTACGATGGAAAATTAGAAAAAGTGAAATAATGAAAGGACCGCAAGGTCCTTTTTCTTCGCCTTTCATCGTCAAAATAATTCAAGTCTGAGCTAAAATATGGTAAAATAGATAAGATGTAATGAAGAGGTTAGGACCTTTTCAAGCGATTACAGGTAATGGAGTAGAAAATGCAAAATAGACCGATTATTATTGTTGTTACTGGTGGTTCTGGTGGTGGAAAAACCAGTGTATCTCGTGCCATTTTGGCGAATTTTCCAAATGAAAAGATTGCCATGATTGAGCATGATTCTTATTACAAGGATCAAAGTCATTTGACCTTTGAGGAGCGGATCAAGACCAACTATGACCATCCTTTTGCCTTTGATACAGATTTGATGATTGCACAGATCAATGAACTATTAGCAGGTCGTCCGGTGGATATCCCAACCTATGACTATGCTGCGCATACGCGTAGTAATAAGACCTATCGTCAGGAACCCCAAGATGTCTTCATCGTGGAAGGGATTTTGGTCCTTGAAGACAAGCGTCTTCGAGACTTGATGGATATTAAGATCTTTGTGGATACGGATGATGATGTTCGGATCATTCGCCGGATCAAGCGCGATATGGAAGAGCGTGGCCGGAGTCTCGATAGCGTCATTGAGCAGTACCTTGGAGTGGTGAAGCCCATGTACCATCAGTTCATTGAGCCAACCAAGCGCTATGCGGATGTCATTATCCCGGAAGGTGTCAGCAATACGGTAGCGATTGATTTGATCACAACCAAGATTGAGAAAATCCTCAACGAAGCGCGTGAGGGAAAATAAAAAAAGGAGAAAGAGGGAAAGTGATCTCCAAGTGTCTACGGATATGAGGAGTGACGAAATGTCTCAGTAGTTGGTGAGACTCTTCATTCGCTAAAAGACTCAGAAGAGTTCTCAATCAACTTTGTGGGGGTGGTATGAGAAATGTTTATTTAAACATTTTCTACCACTCCCTCTTTTTCCTAGGGAGAATGGAAATGAAAAGGGAGTTTCATTCGCGGACTAAGGCGTTCGCTTGTTTATTGACCATGTGTGCTGGTTTTTCAGATGCTTATACCTTTATCTGTCGGGGTGGAACCTTGGCGGCAGGCCAGACGGGAAATGTGGTCTTTCTATCGGTTGGTTTGATCGGCCATCAAATCTCAGATGTAGAAGTGAAGTTAGTAACTATGCTAGCTTTTATGATGGGAATTTTTTTGATGACGGTTTTACGTCGCTTGATTGACAATTCAGTCTGGCGCTTGAGTACCCTAGTGCCCTTTATCCTCACAACTTTGGTGACGGGATTTTTGCCGGCATCGGTAAAAAATGTCTTCATCGTGCCTTTCTTTGGACTGAGTTTGGGAATCGTAGCGACCTCATTTGGAGAAGTGGACGGCTACGCCTATAATCATTCCTTCATGACGGGAAATCTCAAGAAAACCATGGTAGCTTATGGGAATTTTGTCAGAGAAAAGGAGAAGAAATTCCTTTGGGAAGCCATCTTTATGACCTGCCTGATCGGGAGTTTCGTCTGTGGGGCCATCTTTTCGACCTACTTGATCCAGTTTTATGGACTAAAGACGATTTGGCTGGTTGCCATCATCTTGACCATCTTTTTAATCTACCGGGCCATTCAATATTTTGAAGTCTTTCACTTCAATCGACGATATGAATAGATAAAGGTATCATAAAAAACTTTCCTTAGGTGAGTGCGGACGTCAGCGAACTTCTTTGAAGAAGTTCCATGACTAATTATTGAGCCTAAGGTCTCAATAATTCCGTGTGCCTGAAGCAGTTAAGCTTCAGGCACTTTTCTCACAGCGGAAAGTTTAGTATATTCTTTATCAATTTAAATTAATGAGACCTCGATTTTATCTCTTTGCAGAATCGCTTAAGTTATTTTACTAAAAATTAGTTTATCTATATTCCAGAGGCTGAGACAAAAGTCCTGGCCTCTCAATTGTTTTTGGATTGTCGAGCAAGACGCAGTGGT
>JBKXCY010000138.1:0-4478 GCA_046994005.1 Streptococcus sp. | reverse complement strand
CTTCCAAACAGAAGTTGGACCTGGGGTTTACGATATCCACTCACCACGTGTCCCACAAGACGGTGAAATTGATCACACTATTGAAGCAATCTTGGCAAAAGTACCAAGTGGCAAAGTTTGGATCAACCCTGACTGTGGTTTGAAGACTCGCGGAATTAAAGAAACAAAAGAAAGCTTGATCAAACTCGTTAATGCTGCTAAAGAAGCGCGTGAACACTTGTAAGAAATGTTTCGAGGACCTTCTATCATCGTGTAGAGGGTTTTCGAATCGTTCCCTTATCCTAGAAATAGTGGCTCAGAGTTCTTGATCAAAGAAACAAAAGAAAAGGATAGAATATGTCACAACACACACCGTCTCTGTCATTTGAAGTTTTTCCTCCAAATCCTGAAGTAGGCAATGCCAAACTCTTACGTGCCTTGGCAAATATGCAGGAGCTAGCTCCTCACTTTATTAGTGTGACCGCTAGCAATAATAAATACAATATCAAAGAGACGACGGTTGCTTTAGCCAATTACATTCAAAATGAATTGTCTATTCCGACGATTGCTCACTTGCCAGCCGTCTATTTGAGCAAGGAAAAAGTGGCCGATACTCTTCATGAGTTAGATGAAGTAGGGGTTCATCGGATTTTGGCTCTGCGTGGGGATATTATCCCTGGTGTGGAACCTTTAAAAGACTTTCGTTATGCAACGGATCTGATTGAATTTATTAAAACAGAAGCTCCTCATTTTGAGGTGATTGGTGCTTGCTATCCTGAGGGACACCCAGATTCTCCAAACCAAATTTCAGATATTCAAAATCTTAAAAAGAAGGTAGATGCAGGGTGCTCTAGCTTGGTCACTCAACTTTTCTTTGACAATGAGCGTTTCTATGATTTTCAGGATAAGTGTACCTTGGCTGGGATCAATGTTCCTATTCATGCAGGAGTGATGCCGATTCTCAATCGCAATCAGGCCCTTCGTCTCCTTAAGACTTGTGAAAATGTTCATATCCCACGGAAGTTTAAAGCCATTCTAGACAAGTATGAGCATGATCCAAAGTCTCTTCGCGCAGCTGGCTTGGCTTATGCAGTCGATCAAATCGTTGATTTGGTTACTCAAGATGTGGCAGGTGTCCATCTTTACACCATGAACAATGAAGATGTCGCTTACCACGTCTACCAAGCGACAAAGGATTTATTTGCTCATCAACCGAATTTTGAAGTGAATTAATCAACACTTTTAGTAGGAAGTGTAGAGATTGAGAAAGAATCGTTCTCAGTCTCTTTTTATTTGGATAAATTACTTGCTAAAAGCCAACTTTTTTTTTATAGTATTAATATGAAGTTTTTGGAGGCGCTTGCAATGAAGAAAGATCTCACGTTAAAGTTATTTGGACCCCCTAAGGTTGTTTTCAATCAGAAAGATATTCGGTTTTCTTTTTCGAAGATGGAGGCCTTGCTTTATTATTTAGCGGTCATGGGCCAAGTTAACCGTGATGAAATAGCCGGTATCCTTTGGGGAGATAAGGAAAACCAAGTAGCTCGCAAAAACTTACGGAATACGGTTTACCAAGCCAATAAAATCTTTGAAGGAGATATCATTGTCTCTCCAAGTCGGAGCAGTTTGGCCCTTAATCCTGATTTGAGCCTTTCTTTGGATGTCAAACTCTTTGAAAGAGATCCACTAAGTGCCTTGGATCTCTATCGGGGGGATTTTTTGGAGGGCTTCTATGTCAAGGATGATGAAGACTTTGATCAGTGGGCTTCTCGTAAACGAGATGCTTATAGGAAGCTCTATGTCGAAAGTTGCTATCAAAAAATTGAGCAGGTCGGTTTTGCAGATCCTAGTATAGAACTCTTGCTCCATCATTTGGTAGAGCTGGATGAATTTGAAGAGAAAAACTACCAGCTCTTGATGGAGTACTATAGCTTCCATCATCAGCTAGGAAAATTTTTTGAGACCTATTATAAACTAGTCGATTTATTGGATCGCGAGCTTAGTGTGCGTCCCAGTCGAGCAATTGAGGAACTTTATCACTCCGTTTTGGAAGCCAAACGAACTCATAAACTGAGTCATCGCTTGAATATCCATGAACTTCCTTTCTTTGGTCGGAAACAAGAACTCTCGCAGCTCGAGGAATACCTTTCCTTAGTCGAGACGGGTGAGGCGGTAGGTCCTTTTCTCGTGATGGGGCAATCTGGAACAGGTAAGAAACGTCTCTTGCGGCAGTTGGTCTTGATGTCCAATCGCAGTTTTAATTTTATCAAGGTGGAAGGAAAAGCTACTAGCCAGCGCTACGAGGGAAGCAACTGGAATGATCTCAGACAAGCGCTAGAGAAACTGGGGGATGAGATGGGGATTTCCCTTCTGGAAGAGGAGGATGATCTCATTTCGGTATGGAATCAGCTTCAGGGCCTTTGCAAAGAAAAACCGCTCCTGATTCTGCTTGAAAACGCCCAGTGGATCGATGCAGTGTCTCTAGAAAAAGTGAAACAACTAGAGGAGCGAAGAAACCAGGAGAAATGGCAACTAATTTTTACAGCTGAAGAGCCTCTGCCAGCTTCCTTCGTCAACTTCTTGGGGAGCTTGAAGGTAGAGAAAAGGCTGTCTCAACTAGAGTTGACCAATTTTGAGCCAAGTGAAAGTCGTGCTCTCTTGAAGGGGGAACTGGGAGCAATAGAGCCGGCAGTGATGGAGCAGATGGTCGAATGGAGTGAAGGCAGTCCGTTCTTACTGTCCAGCTATATCGAAGAGTGGAAAGAAAATGAAAATTTAGAACCCTTGCCTGATATCATTCAAGCTTATCTTACTCAGGAGCTTGGGGATATGAGCAGCGAGGAAGAGGCTCTTCTACACTACCTATCTTGTTTTCATAAGCCGATTTCTCTGTCTATCTTGGCAGAATTGACGGCTACAGAGCTTCCTGTTTTGACTGAATTAATCGAGCCTTTATCTGAAAGAGCGATCGTCTCAATCGTAGAAGAAGGAGAGGCTCTCATGGTTCAATTCTGCAAGCAATTGGTAGCTATGTACTTTTACCATCTTCTTTCGCCAGCTAGACGGCGGCTCTTCCACCAACAAATTGCGCAAAAATTGGAAGAAAGCTTAGAAGATGCGACGGACCTTCTTCTTTATAAGGAAATTGCCTACCAATACAAGCAATCCCAAAATCTTTTGCGTTCCTTATCGTTTGAGTTGACCTATTTAGAAGAAATCCTTCAGCTGGAGCATGAACTGTTTCCGATTTATTCCAAGGCAGATGAGGGCATCCTATCAGATGGTACAAATAGCCGTTTGGACATTTTTGGGGAGTTATCTCGTCTACGCCTAGAATTAGATAACCTCTTTTCAAGGCACCAAAGAGATAGAGAATACAAGCATTTACAACTGCGTTACTTGTACTTAGAAGGTCGCTATTTTATTCGAAGTGGGGAGTATCAAAAGGGGATTCATGATATCCAAAAAGTCATCTCCTATGCGCGGGAACTCAAGCAATCCGACTTCCTCTTAGAGGGTTATCGGCAAATCATTTATTATTGCATTCAAACGGAAAATATCTCTGAGATGGCCTATTATACAGATTTAGCTTTGGAAGATGCCATCCAAGCTAATAATCATGAGGTCATCGCGATCCAGTTGCGTTTGAAGGGCTTGTATCACCTGATGGTTGGGGATGAGGAGCAGGCAACCCGGCATCTGTATCGCTCCATTGATTGCTTTAGTTTGACCAATAGCATGCAGGCCAAGTATGCCATTCAAATTGCGGCTTCTTTGGCCTATCTCGCTGAAATCGAGCAAATTAGGGGCCATTTCCAAGTAGCTGTCACCCACTTAGAAGAGGTTCTGCGTTTGGTGGGAGATCAAGCTGTTGATTCCGTCCGTGTCGTCTTTGATATTGATCTTGGGATCGCCTATTATTGGAAGGGAGATTTGATCCAAGCTCGCCGCTGTTTTGACAGAGCTCAGAAGATTTTGTCCAGTGTTCGTTTCCCTTGGAAGGAAGAATTGCTCGAATTTTACCAATCCTTGATTGCTTGTCAGCAAGGGGATCAGGAGAAGGTTGCGGCTTATCTGGCTCGAAAAGAAAGGACGATGAATCCATCTGCTAATTCACGGGATAAGGGGATGGTTCATTATCTATTAGCTTACTTATCTGATCAAAAGGAGAGAGGAGAAGAGCTTGCTCCTGCCTTGAGTACCTTCTTGAAAGAAGATAAGAATTACTACAAGAAGGTAGCAGAGCAACACTTGAATCCCTACAGAGATCGTCAGTTTCTTAAGAAATTAAAAGACCTGTAGTGTCTCTTGCCTAAATCATAAGAGAAGGCTAAGTGGTCTGTCCTCTTTTCAGGCAAAAATCGTTGTGTCTGAAAATGAAGAAAAAGCATAGAAATACCCTAGTAATGGGTGTTTCTATGCTTTTTATGTGTGTAGAAATCTTCTTAGTTCAGTTTTTGTTGCGCCAATATTTGGGTCAAGTAAAAGATAAAGGTCGC
>JBKXCY010000137.1:0-4504 GCA_046994005.1 Streptococcus sp. | reverse complement strand
GGAGATGAGCGCTCGTGGCTATAAGGTTAGCCCAGAGTGGTGGGAGCCAACCTACCGAGGCAAGACCTGCCCAGCCTATCCAGAGCTGAAAGAGGAAGACTTGAGCACCCCTATCTATCCCGAGCATCATGCGGGTTACCTGAAAGAATGCTTAGATAACCTAGCAGAAAAAGGGATCCAACTAGACTAAGAAAAAACGAACCAAACCAGGTTCGTTTTTTTGCGCCAAATCCCAACAAAATGCTTTGAAAGCGTTAATTTCTTTCCCAAACATGCTATAATAATAGGAGATTATGTACAGGAAAAGGATAAACGGATGAAAGAATTAATCGACTTAATTAATCAATTTAGAGATGAACGTGACTGGAGAAAGTTTCATAATGAAAAAGATTTGGCCATTTCGATTTCACTAGAAGCGAGCGAATTGTTGGAACTATTTCAGTGGAAACAATCAGAGGAAGTAGTTGAAAAGTCATTAAAAGAAATCAAAGAAGAACTTGCGGATATTTTTATGTATTCTTTCATGTTAGCAGATAATTTGAATCTGGATGTAGAAGAAATTATAAAAGAGAAAATTGATATAAATGCAAAAAAATATCCTGTAGAATTAAGCAAAGGAAATAATAAAAAATATACGGACTTGGAGAAAAAATGAGCAACATTCAATCACCCGTAGTTATAGAAATCGATTATTCAAATCGAACATTTGATCAATTAAAAGAAACGATTGCTCCGAAACATTCTAAGCTTATCTTTGATTATCCAACTGTATACATCGTAAACGATGAGAATAAAAACAAGTATAGTGTTTATGTCGGAGAAACAACAGATATCATTCGTAGAACAAATCAGCACCTATCAGATGATATAAAGAAAGACCGAGAAGATTGGCGACAATTTGAACAATCTAAAACCTCTAAAATGTTTGTTATTGGACACAACCATTTCAATAAATCTTTGACCTTGGATATTGAGAATAGGTTAATGCTTTACTTATCAAGTGTTGACCAAGTTGAAAGGGTTCAGAATAGAAGAGGAAATCCTCAAAACCAATATTATACTTCCGAAGAGTTAGACGAGATTTTCTCAAAGATATGGAGAACCCTAAATCGGAAAAACCATTATTTATTCCCAGCAGAAAGTTTTATTCGAAATTCAGCGATATTTAAATCCTCTCCATTTCACAAGTTAACAGATGAACAAGTGAAGGCCAAAAATGAAATATTGCTCAAAATTACATCTGTCATTAGTAAAAATGAAACAGGAGTTCTAATTTTAGTAAAGGGTGATGCTGGTGCAGGGAAAACGGTTTTGATGAGTTCCCTCATCGATGATTTGTTGAATTCTGAAGATACTCAAATGATTCGTGAGAACAATGATATCAATTTGGTTGTGAATCATGATGATCAACTCAGTGTTTACCAAGAAATTGAGAAAAAATTGGAATGGAAGAGTGGATCAAATATTAATGTTGTGATGAAACCAACTCAATTTTTAAATGCTCTGAAAAAAGAAAAAACTGATGCTGGAATTGTAGTGGTTGATGAAGGTCACTTGTTATTGACTGCAAAAAATCAAGCCTATTTAGGCGGGAATCATTTAAATGATTTACTCGCTAAATCTAAAGTGGTCGTGTTAGTTTATGATGAAAATCAGATCATGAATAAATCCCAAATATGGACAGATGATGCTTTCTTGAAATTGGAACATGAAGCCAATTTAAAAGGAAATCTCATTACGCTACATAACCAAATGCGTATCCATGCAACTAAAGAAACAGTTGAGTGGATAAGAAACCTGATTGATGCTGGAGTTGTAAATGAGGTTCCAATTGATAATGATTATGATATTAGAGTTTTTGATTCTCCTGAGGAACTTCAAAGTGCAATCATGGAAAAAAATGATAATCAGAGTTTAGGGATTTCACGCTTAACAGCAACCTATGATTGGGAATATAGTAGTCAATCAAAACCGAAGGATTCTGACTATTGGTGTGTCCGTATCGGGGACTGGTCTTGTCCGTGGAACAGACAACTTGCAAAAGAAAAAGAATCTAAACATTTATCCTGGATAGAGCAGTCTCAAACGATTCATGAAATTGGCTCAACGTTTACCGTTCAGGGATTTGATCTAAATTATGTGGGAGTTATCATTGGCCCATCTGTCAAATATAGAGACGGGAAAATTATTTTTGATATAAGTGAAAGCAAAAATAAAAGTGCTGTTCAAAACAGAAAACTTGAATCAGGTGAAATGATTAATTACGGAGAAACATTATTGCGAAATGAGTTAAATGTTTTGTTAACCCGTGGAGTTAACGGGCTATACGTCTATGCGGTTGATGAAGAACTTCAACAAGCTTTAAAAAATGCGACAAAATAAGATGCTTCTTATTTCCCAAATTTTTTTCGAATTATAGAAGTAGAGGGACCTTCCCTCTATTTTTTATCGAAAAGGAGCAGGGATGCAAAAGAGACACGCGCATGTATCGCCGACCTTGGACATCATGGCCAAGAAGATTTTTAGTTTACCGGAGGTGACGGCAGCATTTATTCGAGATATTTTGGAGCTAGATGTGGCAGATGCTCAGATTGTGGAAGGAGGCCAGCCCCACAGCATGGCCTATGAGGAGGATGACTTGTTCTCCACTGCGGTGGATGTGAGAGCCAAGCTCCATGACGGGACCGAGGTGATCATCGAGATCCAGATTCGCAAGCAGCAGTATTTCTTGAATCGGTTCCATTACTATTTGGCCAATCAGCTGGTGGAAAATGTGCAAAAATTGCGCCAGCAAGGTCAGACACATAAGATGTACGAGCAGATGGAGCCCGTCTACGGGATTGCGATTTTGGAGAAGTCGCTCTTACTGGACGAAGAGGCCGCCATCAATAAATACTGGCTGACTAATAGCAGGTCCGGCAAGCAACTCAAGGCTTATTATAAGAATGGCAAGCACCAAAATCTTCTGCAGGTTGCCTTTTTAGAGCTAGACAAGTATAATAAAGATGAGAACCTGACAGATGCAGGCAGACAGTGGCTGGAATTTTTTGGGAATCTTCCCTTCACAAAAGCTCCCAGTCAGGCCGTAGCCCACGCAGATTCATTACTGGATTCATCTAGCTGGACCAAGGAGGAGAAGACCATGATAGACGAGCGTATTCGTATTCAAGAAAATTATGATATGACCCTGGAGACGGCTATAGACGAAGCACGTGAAGAAGGTCTGGAACAAGGTCGTAAACAGTTGGTATGCGAGATGATCTCACGAGGAATGACACCTGATCTGATATCAGAGATGACAGGTTTGTCGCTTGAAGAGATTGAGACACTGCTTTCCTGAGTCGTTAAAAGAGGCACCGCCTCTTTTCTTTTTTTGAAAAAACTTGAAAAATTTTCCCAACTTTTTCAATCTACCTTTCTAGAATTGTGGTAGAATAGAGTCAACAAAGAGCTATCCTCACCAACAGTGTGATCGATACTAGAAAAGAGGATTCTGATGACAAGAAAAATTGGTATTATTGGTTTGGGGCATGTGGGTGCGACCTTGGCCCACAGCATGATTTTGAAACACACCTGTGATCACTTGGTCTTGATTGATACCAATGAGAAAAAGGTCAAGGCAGATGCCTTGGATTTCTGTGATACAGTTGCCAATACGGGGTATCCGGTTCATATCACGGTCAATGACTACGCGGCTTTAAAAGATGCGGATGTCGTGGTGTCGACTCTTGGAAATATCGAGTTGCAGGCTAATAACACAGATGACCGTTTTGCGGAGCTTCCCTTTACCAGCAAACAAGTGGTGCAAGTAGCGCGTGATTTGAAGGCTTCTGGCTTTAGCGGGGTTTTATTGGTAGTGACCAATCCGGTCGATGCAGTCACTCAACTCTACCAACAATATACCGGCCTTCCAAAAGAGCAGGTGATTGGGACAGGGACCTTGTTAGATACAGCTCGGATGAAGCGCGCAGTCGCCGATCGTTTGCAGGTTTCTCCTGCTAGTGTATCAGGCTATAACCTTGGTGAGCATGGAAATTCTCAATTTGTTGCTTGGAGTCAGGTCCGTGTCAGAGGACACGCTATTACCGATCTCTTTTCTCAAGAAGAGCTTGATGCCATCAACTACGAGTCCTTGCGTGGTGGGCACACGGTCTTTTTTGGTAAATTCTATACCAACTTTGGGATTGCTGCGGCAGCTCAACGCTTAGCAGAAGCTGTGATCAATGATAGCCACGAGGAAATGCCGGTCTCTAACTATCGTCCAGAATACGGAACCTATCTTGGCTATCCAGCGATTGTAGGTCGAAAAGGAATTATCGAACGATTGGACTTGCATTTGACAGAAGAAGAAAAAGAAAAATTGCTCCATTCAGCCGAAACTATCAAAGAAAATACACGAAAAGGATTAGAGCATGCATAAAAGCAAAGAGAGTGGGACAGAAATCGGTCATTCGTTAGAATTTGATTTCGTCGTCCCACCTCCGCACAGTTGAGTAGGGCTGTA
>JBKXCY010000136.1:0-4510 GCA_046994005.1 Streptococcus sp. | reverse complement strand
TACAGAACTAAATCCTTTGGATAAATTAATTGTCTAACTTTTTGGGGTCAGTACATTTTGTCCCAGCCTCTTTTTGTTTTATTCATGGTCTTCTGTGTGTGCGATTTCTGGTTTGACAAAGAGTCGCTCATCGCCTAGATCAATAAGGGATACTGGTGCTTCGTAAAACTGGCTAAGTACATGAGGAGTTAGGATGTTTTCCTTTGGCCCTTGTTCGACCACTTGGCCATGTTTGAGCAGGAGCACATGGGTCATATCTTTTGTAATTTCTTCTGCATGGTGGGTGACGTAGATCATGGTTGGCGCGTGATCCAGTTGTTTGATATGATGGATCTGACGGAGTAGTTTTTCTCTGGCAAAGAGATCCAATCCACTTGAAGCTTCGTCAAAGATGATCAGATCTGGCTGGTCCATGAGGCTTCGTGCAATGAGGACCGTCTGCTTTTCTCCCTGGGAGAGCTCCCGGTATTTGCGACCGATCAAAGAGCTAGCCCCAATCGAAGTCAGCATATCCCGTGCCCAGTTTAGTTCTTCCTCCCCGTATGCAGCATATAAAATACTACTCTTGTATTGACCGGTTAGGACAATTTGTTCTGTCAAAAGATGCTCTGGCAGTCTTTCTGAAATAAAGGAGCTAACGATCCCAATACGCTTCCGCAACTCAGGGATACCCCCTTCTCCAAAACGAGTTCCAAGGACGGTTATCTGACCGGAACTAGCCCAGTATTCAGACATCAACAGTTTGAGGAGGGTCGATTTTCCTGCTCCATTGAGGCCTAAAATCGCCCAGCATTCATTTTCTTGCACTTGCCAGTTAACCTCTTTTAGAAGGGCTTTTCCATTGCGGATCAAATTGACGTCTTGTAGTTCAATCAAATTATTCATAACTTCATCCTTTTGATTAAAATCCCCTTTATTCTAACATAAAATATGGTAGAATAGAAAACAGGAGGTAAGGAATGTTTCGAAATAGTAAATTGTTATTCTGGACATGTGAAATTTTATTATTGACGGTGATTTTCTATATTTGGAAATCAATGGGGACTTTAATTTCTCCATTTGTATCTGTTCTGAATACCATCCTCTTACCATTTTTAATTGCAGGTTTTTTATACTATATCACCAACCCGATTGTTGAATTGTTAGAAAAACACTTAAAAATCAAGCGTGTGTTTGGGATTTTGATCACCTTAGTACTGTTGTTTGGGATTATTGGTCTAGGGATCTTTTATCTGCTCCCCATCTTAATCAATCAGTTAACCAGCTTGATTAATTCAACTCAAGGATTATACTGGGAAGTCCAAAGTTTGGTTCGAAAACTTTCGACCAATCCTTTGTTCCAGAATGTAAATATCCAATCGACGATTCAACAGTTGAATCTCTCTTATATGGATATCCTACAAAATCTCTTAAATAGTGTGACCAACAGTTTGGGAAGTGTGGTCAATACCATCGTCAATACGGTCTTTATTTTGATCATGACCCCTGTCTTCTTGGTTTATTTCTTGATTGATGGCAAGAAATTGTTGCCTATGTTAGAGCGGACCGTTTTACGCAATGATAAACTCCACATTTCAAGCCTCTTGGTTAGTTTGAATGAAACAGTCTCTCGCTATATTAGTGGTATTTCGATCGATGCTTTGATCATTGGAACACTAGCCTACATTGGCTATAGTTTTATTGGATTGAAGTATGCTTTGGTCTTTGCCATCTTTTCTGGGCTGGCCAACTTGATTCCCTATGTAGGACCAACCATCGGTTTGATTCCGATGATCATCACTTATGCTTTTACCGATATGGATATGATGATCAAAGCAGTCATTTACATGTTGATTATCCAGCAGATCGATGGCAATATTCTTTATCCGCGTATCGTTGGAGGCGTGATGAAGGTTCACCCAATTACCATTATGGTTCTCTTATTGCTCTCAAGTAATATCTACGGAATTATCGGGATGGTCGTCGCGATTCCAGTCTATTCGATTGGGAAAGAAATTGTAAAATTCTTGGTAAATCTTTATGGTAACCACCGTGCTGCGAAGGAGCAGAAGAAAAAAGAAGAATTTGGAATCATTAATAAATCTTAGACTCTAGCGCCTATATGGGCCTTGGAGTCTTTTTTGTACATTTTTTTGAAAAAATACCGTAAAAAAGTCAACAAGTGCTATGAAATGTGTTAAAATATAAGTGATTTTGAAAGAAAATATGAAAAGGTAGGGAAAGATGAGACTCCTCTTATCCAAAAAACAGAGACGCCAATTGCAATTGTTGGAAATCTTGATTAAGGAAAAAAGATGGTTCCACTTGAAAGAGTTGGCCAAGCGTTTGGATTGTACAGAACGTTCGTTAAAAGAAGATTTGTCGAATCTTCGTAGTACATTTGATGATTTTTTAATTGAATCCTCTACCAATGGGATCAAGATCAGTTATGAAGATTCGGTTGGTCTTGAGGTGATTTACCATCACTTTTTTAAAGAATCACAAGCCTTTGCTTTGATTGAATATCTCTTTTTCAACAAGGATGTTTCCAATGAATATATTTGCAGAAAGTTTGATTTGAGTTACCAATCTTTCTACCGCTTGATTCGGACGATTAATCAGAAGCTTCAAACCAAATACAATGTAAAGATTGATTTGAAACCCTTGAACCTTGTCGGAGATGAGATTGACGTTCGTTTCTTTTATGCCCAATATTTTGCGGAACGTTATTACTACATGGAGTGGCCTTTCCCAGAATTTAAGGAAGAGGCGGTGACCGATTTGATCACCTTCTTCTTCAAGCTCTATGGCTATCCATTGACCTTCTCTGTACTCAGGTCTTATAAAGTTCTCTTGACAGTCTACTTATCACGGATTAAGCAAGGTTACTTCATCGACATGCCAACGAACTATGATGTGTATAAGGACCAGTATCAAGGGGTGACCAATGTCGAGGAGATGTTGCGCTACTTTAGCTTGCAGTTGGGTGTCGAGTTGAATGAAAAAGTGCTGGAGCAATTCTTCATCATCTTCATTCAAGAGAATTTCTATTTCAGCCCAGAAAGCTTGATCGAAGCTGCAGAAACAGATCCTTATGCCAAAGAATCAACGACGCTCATCAGAGATATGTTCAAGGATCTATGCTATACCTATGATTTAGACATTGAAAATCTGGATGAGATGTTGATGCATGTCCATAACACGTCTCATCTCGATCGGAAGGAATTATTCTCTGAGTTTCTTTTATTTGATACCAAGACCAATACCAACGAAGATTTCATGAGCATCTTCCCAGCCTTCTATGATGATTTGAAGGAGCATATCATCACTTATATGAAGACCATGAAGCATGATCTGAATGAAGAGATCATCAAGCACATGATCTACACGGTCTACACTCACTGGGAACGTCTCTTGCCGCAGTTATTGCGCCGTCGGAAGTCTATTAAGGTCTTGATTATCAGTCGTTTTGACGATCACCATGCCAAATCCATGATCGATTTTCTAGATTTCTACTGTACGGATAACTTTGAATTTACGCAGATGATCAAGTACAATCTAACAGTGGATGATATTGAAACTTCGGATGCAGATGTGGTGGTGGCCAACTTTATGATGCCTGAATTAAAGAAAAAACCTTTTATCTGTACAAGTAGTCTCTCATCGCTTGAGCTGGTTGAAAAACTCAATGCCTTCTTTTATGATTTTACCAGTGCAGAACACTAAAGACAAAGTCTTCTTAGAAACTTTCCTTAGGTGAGTACGGACGTCAGCGAACTTCGAAGAAGTTCCATGACTTAGTTTTGGAACTGGGGTTCCAAAACTCCCGAGTGCTAGAAACAATCGTGTTTCTAGCACTTTTCTCACGGCGGAAAGTTTCAGTGTAGGTTTGAATGAAACGATTATATATTTTGTTTTAAGTTTTCAGCGTCACTTAGGTTATTTTATGTGAAAAACAAAATGTTCACATTCTAAAATCAGGACCTGGTCCTGATTTTTTGATGGTAAAAAAAGAAAATTTTATAGAAGAATGCAGGCTCTCCTATTTTGTGGTATAATATACGATATTATATACTGGAGGAATTTATCCATGGAAGACCCTGGCAGTCAGGAAATTTTACTGGAATTTATTTTATTGATTGTTTTGACATTATTGAACGCCTTTTTCTCGGCGGCTGAAATGTCAATGGTATCGTTGAATCGCTCTCGTGTAGAGCAAAAGGCTGAAGAAGGAGATAAAAAATACATTCGTCTTCTTAGAGTTTTGGAGCAACCCAACCATTTTTTATCCACTATTCAGGTGGGGATCACCTTGATTACCATCTTATCTGGGGCGAGTCTCGCAGATAGTCTTGGGCATGTCATTGCTGGATGGATGGGCAATACTAAAACAGCTCTTGCGGCTGGAAGCTTTTTATCTCTAGCATTTTTGACTTATATTTCGATCGTGTTTGGCGAACTCTATCCGAAACGAATCGCTATGAACCTGAAAGATGAGTTGGCTGTTCGAACAGCTCCGATTATCATTCTA
>JBKXCY010000135.1:0-4588 GCA_046994005.1 Streptococcus sp. | reverse complement strand
GGGATATAGACAACACCCGCCACCAAAAAGACAATCCCTAGGGCAAATGACAACAGGATGGTCCATGTCAACAATAAATCCGATAAAACAATAGCAGTAAATAATCCTAAAACAAAGAACAATCCTTCTTCAATCAGAATCTCTCTTGCAAAAAACAAGCAGTAAAGTAAAAGAAGTACTTCGAAAACAATCAAAATCAGCAACCATCTACTTAACTTTTCCGTTTTTTTCATTTATTCTTTCTCTCCCTCATGAAATTCTTCGGCAGCCTCTCCCTGGCCAAAGTAATGTTTAATGGCTTGTACGATTCGCTCAGAAGCTTTTCCATCCCCATAAGGATTCCGGGCATTTGCCATTTGAAGATACAGGCTTTCGTTGGTTAAGAGCTCTGTCATCGTGGATTTTACGACGGCAGGATCCGTACCAACTAATTTCAAAGTCCCCGCTTTAACCCCTTCTGGGCGTTCCGTTGTATCGCGCAATACCAATACCGGTTTTCCTAATGATGGCGCCTCCTCTTGCACCCCACCTGAATCCGACATGATAAAGTAACTTCTCGAAGCTAAGTTGTGGAAATCCAGCACATCTAGAGGCTCAATGAGGTGGATCCGATCATGTTCTCCTAATAGATCGTTTGCCGCCTCTTGGACCGCTGGACTAAGATGCACTGGGTAAACCACTTCAATAGTCGGTTCTTGATCCACCATTTCTCTCAGAGCCCCAAAGACCGCTCGCATGGGTTGGCCTTGATTTTCTCTTCGATGCATGGTGACCAGGATGACTTTTTTATCTGGATCCAATTGATCTAACACTTCGTGGTGATAGTCCTCTTGAACCGTGAGTTTCAGCGCATCAATGGCAGTATTTCCCGTCACTACAATAGAGGATTCCGGATGATTTTCTTTTAAGAGATTGGTCTTACTTTCGCCTGTCGGCGCAAAATACAGATCCGCTAAATCATCCGTCATTTGACGGTTCATCTCTTCTGGATACGGTGAATATTTATCAAAGGTTCTCAAACCAGCTTCGACGTGACCAATGCGGACTTGATTGTAAAAGGCAACCAGACTCGCCGCAAAGGTGGTTGTCGTATCTCCATGGACGAGCACCATATCCGGCTTTTCTTTTTTGATAACTGGATCTAATTGATTCAGAATTTTAGAGGTAATGTCCAATAAGGTCTGGCTTTTCCCCATAATATCCAAATCGTAATCAGGTACGATGTTAAAGGTTTCTAAGACTTGGTCCAGCATTTGACGGTGCTGGGCAGTGACCACCGTAATGGTCTCAATAACCTCCTTTTGTTTTTGCAACTCCAACACCAAAGGGGCCATTTTAATGGCCTCCGGTCGCGTCCCAAACACAACCATAATTTTCAATTTTCCCATAAACTTCCCCCGTCGACATGCATGTAATTCGACATTTTTTTAATTTGTGTACATCTTTTTTCATTCTACCGCCAATGACTTTAAATGTCAAACCGATTTTGGGTTTTATAAAGAAATTACTAATAGTTAGTCATTTTATTATTTTGGTGTTTAGAATACATATCCATATAATCACTAATTTTAAGTATTTACAGCACGACTTTTACCGGGCTAATATTTTTGGTAAAAAAACAATTCAATAATTATACAATTATTTTTCAAATAATAAATTTTTATTATTTTTGCAAAAAAAAGCCGGAACTTGTAGTTCCGACTTATTTTCTTATTCTTCTACGACTTCAGCTGTTTGAACTTCATCGACTGTTCCATCTGTTAATGGCACTTCTTCGATAATTTCAACTTCATTAACTGCTTGTGGTTCCAAGTTACGGTAACGAGCCATACCTGTACCTGCAGGAATAATCTTACCAATGATAACATTTTCCTTAAGTCCAAGGAGATGGTCTTTCTTACCGCGGATCGCTGCGTCAGTAAGGACACGAGTTGTTTCCTGGAAGGAAGCCGCTGACAAGAAACTGTTGGTTTCAAGAGAGGCTTTGGTAATTCCCATAAGGACTGGACGAGCAGTTGCAGGAACTCCACCAGAGATAAGGACATCCTTATTGGCATCTGTAAAGTCTGTAATGTCCATCAGAGTACCCATGAGAAGGTCTGTATCTCCTGGATCCATGACACGTACTTTACGGATCATTTGACGCACCATTACCTCGATGTGTTTGTCGCCGATTTCTACCCCTTGGCTACGGTATACTTTTTGTACTTCCGCAAGAAGGTATGTTTCAACTGACAAGACATCACGAACGGCAAGGAGACGTTTTGGTTGAATAGATCCTTCTGTCAGAGCATCACCACGAGAGACTTGATCTCCCACTTCGACTTTCATGCGGGCAGTGTAAGGGACAACGTATTCGCCCTCACCAGTTGCTCCGCTAACAAAGACTTTCTTGGTCCGTGTAGAAGCATCTTCTTCGATGGCTGTGACTTCCCCTTTGACCTCAGTGATGACCGCTTCCCCTTTTGGATTGCGGGCTTCAAAGATTTCTTGGACACGAGGAAGACCTTGAGTGATATCGGTATTTGAGGCAACCCCACCCGTGTGGAAGGTACGCATGGTCAACTGTGTACCAGGTTCCCCGATAGATTGGGCAGCGATGGTTCCGACTGCTTCACCCACTTCAACCGCATCACCAGTCGCCAAGTTGATACCATAACAGTGACGGCAGACACCATGGCGGGTGTTACATGTAAAGACAGAGCGGATAGTGACTTCTTCCACACCAGCATGAACAATTTCACGTGCTAGGTCTTCTGAGATCAAGGTATCTGGACCAACGATCACTTCACCTGTTTCAGGGTGTTTAACAGATTTCTTGGTATAACGACCTGTCAAGCGTTCTTCGAGTGGCTCGATCATTTCTTTGCCATCAGTAATGGCACGGATCACAAGTCCACGGTCTGTTCCACAGTCATCTTCACGGATAATAACGTCTTGGGCAACGTCAACCAAACGACGAGTCAAGTAACCTGAGTCGGCTGTCTTAAGGGCCGTATCAGTCATCCCTTTACGGGCACCGTGAGTTGAGAAGAACATTTCGAGCACTGACAAACCTTCGCGGAAGTTTGAAAGGATTGGCAATTCCATGATCCGTCCGTTTGGAGCGGCCATCAAACCACGCATACCGGCAAGTTGCGAGAAGTTTGAGATGTTACCACGGGCTCCAGAGTCCATCATCATAACGATTGGGTTCTTCGGATCTTGGTTATCCACCAAGCGTTTTTCCAATTTCTCACGAGCTGCACGCCATTCAGCTGTAACGGCATTGTAGCGTTCGTCATCTGTGATCAAACCACGACGGAATTGTTTGGTGATTTGTTCCACACGTTTGTGAGATTCTTCAATGATTTCTGCTTTATCTTCAACGACCGGAATATCGGCAATCCCCACTGTCAAACCAGCAAGGGTTGAGTGATGGTAACCCAAGTCTTTCAAGCGGTCCAAGAAAGCAGATGTTTCAGTTGTACGGAAGCGTTTGAAGATTTCTGCGATGATATTTCCAAGATTTTTCTTCTTGAATGGAACGTTTAATTCCAATTTCTCAATCGCTGCTTTGACATCTTGACCAGGCTCCAAGAAGTACTTAGCTGGAACGCCTTCTGTCAAGTTGGCATTATTTGGCTCTTGAAGGTATGGAAGCTCTGCAGGCATGATATCGTTAAAGAGGATCTTACCAACAGTTGTCAAGAGAATCTTGTGTTGTTGCGCTTCTGTCCATGGTTTGTTCAAGCTATCTGTCGCAATTCCGACACGTGTATGCAAGTGAACATAGCCATTGCGAAGAGCCATGACCGCTTCATCACGGTCTTTGAAGACCATGCCTTCTCCTTCACGACCAGCTTCTTCCATAGTGAGGTAGTAGTTCCCCAATACCATATCCTGAGATGGGGTAACAACTGGTTTACCGTCTTTTGGATTCAAGATGTGCTCAGCAGCCAACATCAAGATACGAGCTTCTGCTTGAGCTTCTTCTGAAAGCGGTACGTGGATGGCCATTTGGTCACCGTCAAAGTCGGCATTGTAGGCTTCACAGACAAGTGGGTGCAAGCGAAGGGCTTTCCCGTCAATCAAGACAGGTTCAAAAGCTTGGATCCCCAAACGGTGAAGGGTCGGTGCGCGGTTCAAGAGAACTGGGTGTTCTTTGATCACTTCTTCTAGGATATCCCAGATGCGTTCATCTCCGCGTTCGACCAAGCGTTTTGCAGCTTTAACGTTTTGCACGATATCACGCGCAACGATTTCACGCATGACGAATGGTTTGAAGAGCTCGATCGCCATTTCACGTGGCACACCACATTGGTACATCTTAAGAGTTGGACCAACGGCAATAACAGAACGTCCTGAGAAGTCAACACGTTTACCGAGCAAGTTTTGACGGAAACGTCCTTGTTTCCCTTTGAGCATGTGGCTCAAGGATTTGAGTGGACGGCTACCAGGTCCAGTGATTGGACGACCACGGCGACCATTGTCAATCAAAGCGTCAACTGCTTCTTGAAGCATACGCTTCTCATTTTGAACGATGATACCTGGAGCATTCAATTCAAGCAAACGAGCCAAACGGTTGTTACGGTTGATAACACGACGA
>JBKXCY010000134.1:0-4605 GCA_046994005.1 Streptococcus sp. | reverse complement strand
TCGCGCGACAACTATATTAGTATATCATGACCTACCCTTACTGTCAACACTTTTTTAAAAAATTTTTTATTTTTTTGAAAGTTTTTTTGAAAGAAACAAAGAAAAGCCTGCATTACAGGCTTTTCTATTAGTCTAGTTCTTTGTTAATGATGAGAAATTTCTCTTCTCCGCAACCTCTTTTCATTAAACCTGCTTCAGCTATGTCTAGAAGATCTTTTGAAAAGGATTGGATCGCTTCTTTTTCTTCTTTACTTAGAATTTTCTTTGAATATTTCTTTCTAAGTTTTCGATAGTCCTGTTCTTCATTTTTAAAAAATGAACAATCCTCTAAATAGTTTTCCAGTTTTTCTAACTGTACAAATAAGCCCAACTCAAAGGCTATCGGGGCAAATGTGGTTTCTAATGGTTGTGTACAAACACTTCTAAATTCTACAGTTCCACGAGCAGTTAGATCTTGAAATTGGTAACTTCGATGTTGTTTTAGATCTTCTTTTACAGGGTTAATGATTTTCTCATTTCCATCAGCCGTATAGGCTGTAATTTCTTTTTGATCTAGATAGTCCTCGACTCGAATTGGTTTAAAATAATATGATTTGCCCTCTCTTGTTGCCGTAAAAATAGCCGTTCTAGCGAGATTATTAAAAAACTCTTCTTCGCTTTGGTAGTCCTTAGGATAAATCCCTACATTTTCCTTATAATAACCATGTAAGGATTCTTCCCAGAAAATATCTCTGGCAATTTTTGTATCCCAAACCTCTGCTGAAAATTCTGAGTTAGAAAACAAATATGCTTTTGCTGCTTCAATTTTATTAAATGCATTAATGATGCGAATATAGTTATCGCGCCTTACATCCAATTGAACTTGGTTTCCGCATATAAATGCTCCGTACGAAGGATAGGGGTGTGTTTTCATCCCTGTACCATTCATTGCAAGGAAAGCCATTAACATCTTGTATCGTTCGATTTTCACTGGGCTATTATCATTTTCTTTCCACATAGGATGGATTCCGTGCCCTTGAATTTCGTGATTATTTTCTTGCAAAATAGGTTGAATAATCTTCAAATAGGCCTCAAAACGTTTGGCTACCTCATTTATAGAATGAGCTCTCTCAAATGCAAATTCAATTGTATTGTAACTCAACTCGAATAGAATACGATCTTTAGAAGAGCGGTGAACCAATTGAATGGGATTTTTATCGTCATCTATTTTTTCAACTTCAAAATCTGATAAGTTTGCTAAGGTTCGAAAAAGATTTTTCGTCACCTCTATATTTGTTTTGTTTCCATTTGTTTCTACAATCGGAAACACTAATTCAACTCCGACAAAGAGTTCCGAATCCTCTTTCATATTACTAAGGTACTTCTCTTTTAGTAATTTAATTGCTTGTTGTTTTGTCATTGAATCCTTTTTCTTCTATTGGAGATATGGGTTCCATTATATCATTTTTTGCTATTCTCGACTACTCATGAAAAACAAGACAAAACGCCTGCTTACGAAATTGTTTTAAATTAAAGCAATTTCGTAAACAAGCGTCTACCATTCATTCAATATGATGAGTGTTCCCGCTGGGGAAAATCCCCAGCGGTAGACCAGAGCTAGACTAAGAATAACAGTGTATTCCATCATCATAACACTCAACAAAATTGATGATATTATACCAATTCGATGATAGCCATTGGCGCAGCATCACCACGACGTGGTTCAGTTTTAAGGATACGAGTATATCCACCATTGCGCTCAGCATAACGAGGTGCTAATTCAGAGAACAATTTTTGAAGTGCAGTTGTTTCTGAGTATTTACCTGTTTCTTCATCAAAGTTTTGTGATGCAACTTCGTTACGTACGAATGCAGCAGCTTGACGACGTGCATGCAAATCACCACGTTTACCCAAAGTAATCATTTTTTCAACTGATTTACGGATTTCTTTCGCACGTGCTTCAGTTGTTACAATTGCTTCATTGATGATAAGATCTGTAGTCAAATCGCGAAGCATCGCTTTACGTTGTGAGCTAGTGCGTCCTAGTTTACGGTAAGCCATGTATTCCTCCTCTATTTATCGTTTTTTAACCCAAGGCCTAAGTCGGCAAGTTTGATTTTAACTTCTTCAAGACTCTTACGTCCCAAGTTACGAACTTTCATCATTTCTGCTTCTGATTTTTCAGTCAAATCGTAAACAGTATTAATGCCAGCACGTTTCAAACAGTTATATGAACGAACTGAAAGATCTAATTCTTCGATCGTACGTTCTAAAATGCGATCATCAGAAGTTGTATCCACTTCCTTCATAACATCTGTTGCAATAGCAATTTCAGTTAAGTTTGTGAATAGATTTAGGTGTTCTGTCAAAATACGAGCAGACAAACCTAATGCATCTTCTGGAATGATTGTCCCATTTGTCAAAATTTCAAGGGTTAGCTTGTCAAAGCCATCGTTGCTACCAACGCGTGCTGGTTCAACTTGGTAATTGACTTTAGTCACTGGCGTATAGATTGAATCTACAGCAAGTGTTCCCACTGGTGCATCATCTTTTTTGTTTTGATCAGCCGGAACATAGCCACGTCCACTGTTTACAGTAAGCGTTGCTTTCAAAGATGCTCCTTCTCCGATTGTAAATAGATAATGATCAGGGTTTACAATTTCGATGTCACTATCAGTCAGAATATCTCCAGCAGTTACTTCTGCAGGTCCTTCTACATCAAGTTCAATAATCTTTTCGTCTTGGACGTAAGATTTAACGGCGATTCCTTTAACGTTAAGAATAATTTGCATAACGTCTTCACGGACTCCTGGAACGGTATCAAATTCGTGGAGTACACCTTCAATGTTGATTGAAGTGACAGCTGCACCTGGAAGTGAAGCCAGAAGTACACGACGAAGTGAGTTTCCAAGTGTTGTACCATAGCCACGTTCAAGTGGTTCTACGACAAACACGCCATAATCTTTGTTTTCATCAATTTTTGTTATATTTGGTTTTTCAAACTCAATCATTTGCTATACTCCCTCTTAAACGAAAAGCTGTGTAATTGTTGATGATTATACACGGCGACGTTTTGGAGGACGAGCACCATTGTGTGGTACAGGAGTTACATCGCGAATTGCAGTTACTTCAAGACCAGCAGCAGCAAGTGCACGAATAGCAGACTCACGACCTGAACCAGGACCTTTAACAGTTACTTCAACAGATTTAAGTCCGTGTTCTTGAGCAGCTTTTGCAGCAGCTTCTGATGCCATTTGAGCAGCAAATGGTGTAGATTTACGAGAACCTTTAAATCCAAGTGCACCTGCAGATGACCAAGCGATTGCGTTACCATGCACATCAGTAATCATAACAATTGTGTTGTTAAATGTAGCGTGAATGTGAGCAATACCAGATTCGATATTCTTTTTCACACGACGTTTACGTGTTGGTTTAGCCAAGATTTTACCTCCTTATTTTATTTTATTTTTCTTACCTGCAATCGCAACAGCTTTACCTTTACGAGTGCGAGCATTGTTTTTAGTGTTTTGTCCACGAACCGGAAGTCCACGACGGTGACGGATACCACGGTATGAACCGATTTCCATCAAACGTTTGATGTTCAAGTTTACTTCACGACGAAGGTCACCTTCAACTTTGATTGCGTCAACTTCA
Organism: Streptococcus sp.; assembly: GCA_046994005.1. Lineage (GTDB taxonomy): Bacteria > Bacillota > Bacilli > Lactobacillales > Streptococcaceae > Streptococcus. The sequence goes on along the minus strand of JBKXCY010000134.1, from coordinate 972 downwards.
CGACGGATAGCATCTTCTTGATCTGGTGTAAGATCGCGAACACGAATATCTTCAGAAACACCTGCAGCAGCAAGGATTTTCTTAGATGTTGGAAGTCCGATACCGTACACATAAGTCAATGAAATTACTACACGTTTGTCATTTGGAATGTCAACTCCAGCAATACGAGCCATGTTTTCTCCTTTCTATCTTATCCTTGACGTTGTTTGTGTTTTGGATTTGCTGGGCAAATTACCATAACACGACCATTACGACGAATTACTTTACAGTATTCGCAAATTGGTTTGACCGATGGTCTTACTTTCATTTTTATCCCTCCAAGTTTTTCGATTATTTAAAGCGGTATGTGATACGTCCACGTGTCAAATCGTACGGACTCATCTCCACTGTAACACGATCTCCCGCTAAAATACGAATATAGTTTTTACGAATTTTACCAGAAACTGTTGCTAAAATCTGATGTCCATTTTCAAGTTCAACCGTAAACATAGCATTCGGCATAGTATCAACTACTTTACCTTCTACTTCAATCACATCGTCTTTTGCCACGCAAAAGTACCTCCATAAATTTCGATTCATTCCTCTGAGCACAGAGGTAACAATTATAAGTCAGACTAACTAATTGTAACACTAGTTGTCCAATATTGCAAGCATGAAAAACGCTTTTATTTCAAATTTGACAAGACTTTTTCAATGTCTGAAAATACATCATTGATATCCTGGTTTCCTTGGATGTCATGTACGAGTCCTTTTGAACGATAAAACTCAATGATAGGTTCTCCTTGTGCAATATTGACATCCAAACGACGTTTAACCGTTTCTGGTTTATCATCTTCACGTTGGTAGAAATCATGACCTTGACAGTTATCACAAGTTCCCTCAACTTTTGTTGGATTAAATACTTTGTGGTAAGTTGCACCACAAGTACGACAGATGAAACGGCCACTCAAGCGTTCTAACAAACTTTCTGGA
>JBKXCY010000133.1:0-4624 GCA_046994005.1 Streptococcus sp. | reverse complement strand
TGTTTTTAGCAATGTAACGAGCTGCATAAGAAGCTGAACGGTCCACCTTAGTCGCATCTTTACCAGAGAAGGCGCCTCCACCGTGACGTGAGTAACCACCATAGGTATCCACGATGATCTTACGACCCGTCAAACCTGAGTCTCCTTGAGGACCACCGATAACAAAGCGTCCTGTTGGGTTGATGAAGAATTTAGTCTCATCATCTAGGTAAGAAGCTGGAATCACTTCTTTGATGACCTTGTTAATCACATCCTCATGGATTTGTTCATTGCTGACATCTGGATCATGTTGCGTTGAAATAACAACTGTATCCACGCGCACTGGGCGATCATTTTCATCATATTCAACTGTAACTTGAGATTTAGCATCTGGACGAAGATAGCTGATTTCCCCAGACTTACGAAGTTCTGCCAAACGACGAACCAATTTGTGGCTGAGTGAAATTGGCAATGGCATGAGTTCTTCTGTTTCATCCACCGCAAAACCAAACATAAGACCTTGATCTCCTGCTCCGATCAAATCAAGTGGATCTTGATCTGCATTCCCACGAACTTCCAAGGCTTCATTAACCCCTTGGGCAATATCAGGAGATTGTTCCACCAAAGATGGGTGTACTCCTACCGTCTCAGCAGAGAATCCATATTCCGTATTAGTATACCCAATCTCTGCAATGGTATCACGAACCACACGGTTAATATCCACATAAGCAGTCGTTGAAATCTCACCGAAAACATGGACTGAACCAGTATAAACAGCTGTTTCGGCAGCCACGTGAGCTTCTGGATCTTGCTCTAAAATAGCATCTAAAATAGCATCTGAAATTTGGTCTGCAATCTTATCTGGATGCCCCTCAGATACAGATTCAGACGTGAAAAGTTTACGTTCTGACATAAAAATGTCCCCCCTTAAAAAATATTGTTATAGAGTTACAAAGTACTGATAGATAGACTATCACCTTATCGGGACCATATAACACTTCATTATAACACATTACATATGATATGGAAAATGATTTTTCAAAAAGCCCATTAAATCAGCTTTTTCGGTCTATGCACTACCCAGTTAAACTGACTTAAACAGTCCTCAAAGTTCCTAAAAAGTTCTTAAAAAAATTCACAAAAAATACCCCGTAGGGTATCTATCAATTTACGAGTTCTGTAGACAAGATCTAGTACCCTCACACGGTGCTTTTTTATCCTCAAAATGGTAGGCGTCCGCGTACCAATGGGTACTCGAAAACCTACCACCTACTTAAATGATAACAGTTCTTTAAAAATTTTCAACCCTATCTACTTTAATCAGTCTCCATTTTTAAATAATATACCTCCAATAAATACCAGGACTCCTAAAACCAAGGATAAAATATTTGGACCTGTCCAATAAGGATCTAGCGTACCTATGATGGAAACAATAAATAAGACGGCTGATGTATTTAAGAGACCCACATTTCCATTCCTCATAGCTATGAAAAGGATAAAAGTCGCAATCATAAAACAAATATAATGGAGGGCACCAATATATAAGATCAGTAGATACATGGGGTTTCCTAAAAATAAAGGAAAAATCATAATACCAAGGTGACAGACTGCTATGATAAGGGCGCTCCATAACCAAGGCGACTGAAGAATAATTCTTTTTGGCGAATTTTCTTCATCATTGTTTGATCGTATCTCAGCATTCAACTGATCGTTTACATCTATCTCTCCTTCTACTTGAGGGTATTCCATCTCTGGTTTAGTTTCAATAGATGATAGATCTTGTACTTTCACCTTGGACTCCCAGCTATCTGCAACTTTATCAAACAAACCAAAAACACGACAAACAATATAAATAGATAAGAGAAGACAAAAGAGACCGTAGAAGCTTATACGAGAGATGAAAGAGTATACTACACCTATCTCAACAAGAGAAGATAAAACTATCAAAAGAGAAAATATTTTCTGAAGTTTATCACTTGTACTTGTGATCATAACATTAATCAGAAGTAGAAACATTAACTCCATTACAGCGTATCGCTGTGTAAAAGCGTAAATGTCACTCGTTCTATCCATACCAATCAATATAAATAGTGGAGAAATATTTGTAGAGGCAACAAATAGTACTAAATAAGCTATCGATGATTTCCAACTATCTTCACTTTTCCAATTGTTTAAAAGCTCCCTCATTTCTACATTCTTTATAAGCAAGCAAATCCATATTAAACAAATGATATTTAGCACAAAGGAAATGTTCATCAGATTTGTTGGGGAGAAAGGTGGTAAAAAAAACATCAGTAGTTGGGTAATTGAGAGGAGAAGAGCAGCTATCAATCCTTCAACATTTAAACGCTGCTTCATGATTCTCCAAATTAACCAGCAAATAATCATTCCATTCCAGATAGAAAAAATACTAGAGGCATTGAACAGTGGTATATTTTCATTTAAATTTTGAGCATTATAGCTCTCTACTAGACTACTACCATAAGAAACAAGATAAAGAACTGCTTCAAGAATTAGCAGTATAACATACCATTTTTTTCTAGACATAGATTCTCCTCCACTTTCTAAATAAAGTATTAAACTATTCATTTTATTTAAATTATAACATAGTTTGTAACCGTTTTCCTAGTGAGTTATCAGAAATAAATAAATAAATAAAAAAGATAGGATTGAACACCCTACCTGCTATCATCACTCTTCATTTTTTAACAATACAGTTCCAATCAATACCAGCACTCCTACCACAAGCGGTGGTATATGATTAATCACCCAAGATGGATCACCCGCAGCAATAAATGAAAAAACATAAATAGATGCTGCTATATAAAGAGTTGCTTTATTGCCGTTCACATTTCCATTCCAAAGCAGGATAGTTGCAATAACAAAGCTAATAATATGGATTCCCAAAAAGTACAAAAAACCACCAACCCATGATCCTAGTGAAAAGAGACCTAATAAAAGCAAAACGATATAAGCAATGGCTAGGACCGAGGCAAAAGCAAGTATTCCAGATTTCCCAATTCTCTTTTCTGAATCAAATTCACCAACAGGTGAACGAACTTCATCTGTAATCCTTTCCTCTTTCTCTTTTTTTACTGCAGAATGTTTTGGTTGATCTGACATTTCATTTCTTCCTAAAGTTCTTAGTTATCCTTTAAAATAATAGTACTCAAAAATCGACAAAAAGAATTGATTTAACGATCGCTTTGATCGACCCGAATACTTTTTATTAAGTAAAGTGGCCCATACCTATCTTTTAATTAAAAGCTTTTCTCTTCTTTAACCAGGAGTGTTCCGATTAAATCCAGAACACCTAAACATAAGGGAGCAATTCGAAATATTTCCCAGTCTGGATCAAAAGCCAAGATGATTGACAGCAGATAGAGTCCAATACTCGCATAAAGAAGGCTTTTATTCCCCTTCCTCATCCCTAGTCGAATTAGAAAAGCCCCAATCGCAAGACTTAATAAGTTTGGACCAAGGAAAATCAAAACGACAAATCCCCATCCATAACCCCAAAGTGCAAAGAGAGAGACAAACAATACAAGATAGATAATGGATAAGTAAAAGGTCACTGAAAGAAGAATAGAATGTAAGCTATTTTCTTTTAGAGGATTCTGAACAAATACAGAATTTGGATAATCTTCACTTCTCTTACTAGGTTCCTTATTTTCTTCAAAATGTTTCTCTTGGTCTGTCATCACGGTTTCCTACCTTTCATATAACAACAACCCCAGGTCCCTGGGCGAATAAGAAAATTAGATAGCAAATTTTACGTATCATCCCACTCTTCTTCCTTTAGACGAATCAGCCAAGCGTGATCTCAAAAACAAGCTTTCTATTAGATCTATATCAAGTTTTAGACAGGATTTTTTTAAATGAAGTCTGCCTCTGCAATGGCTCGTTTCACCTCTTCAATCGGTAGATTGACCAGCTCTACCTCTTTTTCACGGTAGAGGTATTCGGCATATTCATCGATGCGGTATTGATGGATGTATACCACCCGCTTGCAGCCAACTTGAAGTAACTGCTTAGTACAATTGAGACAAGGAAAATGCGTGACATAAGCTGTGAAGCCTTTGGGAATCCCTCTTTCAGCTCCTTGCAAAATAGCATTGACTTCCGCATGAATCGTACGGACACAGTGTCCCTCGACCATGAGGCAGCCATCTTCTAAACAATGATCTGTTCCAGAAACAGATCCATTATAGCCGGTTGCAATGACCTTATTATCCTTAACCAGAACAGCCCCTACTTTCGCCCGATTACAGGTCGCCCGATTCGAAATCAGTAAGGCTTGAGCTGCAAAATACTCATCCCATGCTAGTCGATTGTGTGTCACCTTTAGATCCTCCATCTAATATGATTACTCCTATAATTGATTTCATTATAGCATGAAATCAGCAAGAAAAAAAGGGAGTGGGAAAGAACTCTAACTAGTAAAAAAGAGTTCGTTTTCCCACCCCCGCACAGTTGATTAGGTCATCTTTAGAGCTTAAAAGCGAATAAAGATACCAATCAACCACTGCGTCATACAGTTATTTCTATCATACATCAAAGGCTGGACAACTTTTGCCCAGCCTCATAAACATTATTTACCAAGTTTTGCTTTAGCTGCATCTGCAAGAGCTGTGAAAGCTGCTGC
>JBKXCY010000132.1:0-4628 GCA_046994005.1 Streptococcus sp. | reverse complement strand
GTGTCTTGCGTTTGACTTTGGGGGAACCGGATTTTACAACTCCTGAACATGTGAAAGAAGCTGGAAAGGCTGCTATTGACGCGAACTTTAGTCATTATACAGGAATGAGCGGCTTGCTGGCTTTGCGTGAGGCTGCGAGTCAGTTTGTGGCTGATAAATATGGTATTTACTATCGTCCTGAGGATGAGATATTGGTGACGATCGGTGCGACTGAAGCCCTATCTGCAACCTTGACAGCAATCTTGGAACCTGGAGATGTAGTACTTCTTCCAGCACCGGCCTACCCTGGTTATGAACCGATTGTGAATTTGGTTGGGGCGGAGATTGTTGAAATTGATACGACAGCAGATCGTTTTGTCTTGACTCCTGAAAAGTTGGAAAAGGCGATTCTAGAGCAGGGTGAAAAATTGAAGGCTGTTGTTCTCAATTATCCAGCTAACCCAACGGGTGTTACTTATTCGCGCGAACAGATGGCAGAATTAGCTGCTGTCTTAAAAAAATATGAAGTCTTTGTGATTTGTGATGAAGTCTATTCAGAGTTGACTTATACTGGAGAAGCGCATGTCTCTATGGCCTCCTTCATTCCTGAACAGACTATTGTCATTAATGGCTTATCTAAGTCTCATGCCATGACAGGCTGGCGGCTTGGCTTTATCTTTGCGCCTGCTGCATTGACGGCCCAACTCATCAAGAGCCATCAGTATTTGGTAACAGCTGCTGGAACCATGAACCAGTATGCTGCGATTGAGGCCTTGACTGCTGGTCGGGATGATGCGGAACCGATGAAGAAGGAATATGTGAAACGTCGGGATTATATTATCGAACAGATGTCCGCGCTTGGGTTTGAGATTATTAAGCCAGATGGAGCCTTCTATATTTTTGCTAAAATCCCAGCTGGTTACAACCAAGATTCCTTTGCTTTCTTGCAAGATTTTGCGCGTGAAAAAGCGGTTGCTTTCATTCCTGGTGCTGCTTTTGGTCAATATGGTGAAGGCTATGTGCGTTTGTCGTATGCAGCCAGCATGAAGGTTATCAAGGAAGCAATGAAACGCTTGAAGGAGTATATGGAAGAACATGCTGGAGTCAATTGAGACCCGGGGAATTGTCCTGTATAATCGGGAGTTTCGTGAGGATGACAAGCTGGTCAAAATCTTCACAGAGAAGTCAGGGAAGCGGATGTTTTTTGTGAAACATGCGGGAAAATCACGGTTGAATCCTATGTTACAACCTTTGGTAACGGCAGATATGTTGTTGAAAATCAATGATGATGGGTTGAGTTATATTGATGATTTTCAAGATGTGCAGGTTTATAAAAAAATCAATGCAGATCTTTTTGCCCTTTCTTATGCGACCTATGTTCTGGCGCTTGCAGATGCAAGTATTCAGGATAATCAGGTGGATCCGGCCCTGTTTGCTTTTTTGGAAAAGACCTTGTCTTTGATGGAAGAGGGACTGGATTATGAGGTTTTGACCAATATTTTTGAGATTCAGATTCTATCACGATTTGGAGTTATCTTGAATCTGCATGAATGCTGTTTCTGTCATCGGGTTGGACTTCCTTTTGATTACTCTTTTCGGTATAGTGGGGTCCTTTGTCCGGATCACTATGATCAGGATGAGAGACGAGCCCACTGGCATCCGAATGTTCTCTATTTATTGGATCAGTTTCAAGCAGTACGATTCAGTGAGTTAGAGACGATTTCTCTACAAGCGGAGATGAAAGCAGCTCTGCGTCAGGCAATTGATCAGTTGTATGAGGAGTATGTAGGGATTCATTTAAAAGCTAAAAAGTTTATCGATTCCTTGAGTGATTGGGGAGCGATTATGAAAGATTCATCTGGAGGTGAAACATGAAAAAAATTGCAGTAGATGCAATGGGGGGCGATAATGCACCTCAAGCCTTGGTAGAAGGCGTGAATCAAGCCATTCGTGATTTTGATGATATTGAGATTGTCTTGTATGGCGATGAGGCAAAAATCAAAGAATATTTAACCGCAACAGAACGTGTATCGATTGTGCATACGGAAGAAAAAATCGATTCAGATGATGAGCCAACGCGGGCTATTCGTCGGAAAAAACAGGCTTCGATGGTCTTAGCTGCCAAGGATGTGAAGGATGGTGAGGTCGATGCCATGCTATCTGCGGGAAATACAGGTGCGCTATTGGCAGCTGGTTTCTTTATCGTTGGCCGCATCAAAGGGGTGGAACGCCCTGGCTTGATGTCGACACTTCCAACGGTTGATGGTCGTGGCTATGATATGTTAGACTTAGGGGCCAATGCGGAAAATACACCAGAGCACTTGCATCAGTATGCTGTGATGGGATCCTACTATGCTGAAAATGTTCGTGGGATTCAAAAACCACGCGTGGGTCTATTGAATAATGGGACAGAAGCTAGTAAGGGAGATCCTTTGCGCAAGGAAACCTACCAACTGTTATCTGAGGATGAGTCGATTCATTTTGTTGGGAACGTGGAAGCGCGTGACTTGATGAATGGTGTTGCTGATGTCGTTGTGGCGGATGGTTTTACAGGAAACGCTGTCTTGAAAACGATGGAAGGAACGGCTTTTGGGATCTTGAAGCAATTGAAACAAGCGATTGCCACTGGAAACTGGAAGGCGAAATTGGGAGCATTTCTGCTCAAGGACCGTTTGAAATCATTGAAGCAAACCTTGGATTTCTCAGATGTTGGAGGAGCGGTCTTGTTTGGTCTTCAAGCACCTGTTGTTAAAACGCATGGTTCGAGTGATGCCAAAGCTGTCTATAGCACGATTCGTCAGATTCGGACCATGTTAGAGACAGATGTTGTTGGAAAATCAGTGAAGGAATTATCGAAGGAAGGGTAATGTATGAGTAAACAAAACGAAATTTTAGTTACAATTGAGGAATTTCTCAAAGATCGCAAGGGTCCAGACTTTCAAGTATCTTTGGAATCTGACTTACGTAAGGATTTACAGGCGGATTCTGTTGAATTGATGGAATTTATTATCAATCTTGAGGATGAATACCAAATTGAGATTCCGGACAAGGCTATTGATGAATTTAACACAGTAGGGGATGTTGTCGACTATATCGAAAAACGAACTGCTGGTCACTAATGAAAAAGGGATCGTTCAGAGATTATTCTGGATGATCTTTTTTTCTGTCCTTTTTATTCGGATTCTGCTTATATTGTACGGAATTTTATTGAAAATACACTTTGTATGTGATAGAATGAAGGTGATAAAATACGAAAGGCGAACAAAGTCATGACCAATCAACTGATTTATACTGGAAAAGCTAAGGATATCTATACTACTGAGGACGAACATGTGATTAAGTCGGTCTATAAGGACCAGGCAACCATGCTTAATGGGGCTCGTAAGGAGACTATTAAGGGAAAAGGTGTGCTAAATAATCAGATTTCGTCTCTTATTTTTGAAAAATTGAATGCTGCGGGTGTAGCTACTCACTTTATCGAACGTATTTCTGATACCGAACAACTTAACAAGAAAGTTACTATCATTCCTTTGGAGGTTGTTCTTCGTAATGTGACTGCGGGTTCTTTCTCTAAACGTTTTGGCGTTGAAGAAGGTTTGGACTTGAAAACTCCAATCGTTGAATTTTACTACAAGAACGATGATTTGGATGACCCATTCATCAATGATGAGCATGTGAAGTTCTTGGATATTGCCAATGATGAACAAATTGCTTATATCAAGGAAGAAACGCGTCGTATCAATGAATTACTAAAAGATTGGTTTGCACAAATTGGTCTTCGCTTGATTGACTTTAAATTGGAATTTGGTTTTGATAAGGATGGCAAGATTATCTTGGCAGATGAATTCTCTCCAGATAACTGCCGCCTTTGGGATGCTGAAGGGCACCATATGGACAAGGATGTTTTCCGTAGAGATTTGGGTAGCCTAACGGATGTATATAAGGTTGTGTTAGAGAAGTTGCAAGACTTGAAATAATTTGGTTGAAACGGAAAACCTTCGTCTTCAAGAGCATTTTTGAATAGAAGTAAAGGAACTAAAATGGATAAACGTATTTTCGTTGAGAAAAAAGCTGATTTTCGTGTGAAATCGGACTCTTTAGTAAAAGAATTACAGCATAATCTTCAGTTGAAAACCTTGAAGGATCTTCGGATTGTTCAGGTTTACGATGTTTTTGGTTTGGCAGAGGATTTGTTTGCGCGTGCGGAAAAACACATCTTCTCTGAGCAAGTGACTGATACTGTTTTGGACGAGGCTGCGGTTCAGGCTGATCTTGAGAAGTATGCTTTCTTTGCGATTGAAAGCTTGCCTGGTCAATTTGACCAACGTGCGGCATCTTCACAAGAAGCTTTGCTGTTGCTTGGTAGTTCAAATGACGTAACAGTGAACACAGCGCAATTGTACTTGGTTAACAAGGATATTGATGCGAATGAGTTGGAAGCTGTCAAAAACTACCTTTTGAACCCAGTGGATTCTCGTTTCAAAGATATCACTGTTGGCATTGCTAAACAGGATTTCTCTGAGTCTGACAAGACCATTCCAAGCTTGGATTTCTTTGAAACTTATACGGCAGAAGATTTTGCACAGTATAAGGCTGAGCAAGGATTGGCAATGGAAGTGGATGACCTTCTCTTCATTCAAGATTACTTC
>JBKXCY010000131.1:0-4754 GCA_046994005.1 Streptococcus sp. | reverse complement strand
CACACATGCTCAACACTCCAAAGATAATTGAGAGGCTAGGACTTTTGTCCCAGCCTCTTATTTGATTTTATCCGCTTAGCCCTTTGTATCTTAATTTACAAGGGGCGTTTATTGGGCATGCCTGCTTTTCTTGGGTATTTGTTGGGGGTTTCTTTTTTCTTTTCTACGATAGTGATAAAGCGAGGATCCCCATTTGGCAATGCATACTGTAGATTGTCTTCCACCTTGCTAAAGAGCAGGTTAAGAGCATTTTTTGCTTCTTCTAACTCTTCTGGAGCGTTACTGGCCTTGAGAGCGAGGAGGCGACCACCGACTTTTAGATAAGGAATGGTGAGCTCAGAAAGGACCTGCATCCGGGCAACAGCACGTGCAGTCACGATATCAAATTGGGCACGAAAGGCCTTGTCTTGCGCAAAATCCTCGGCCCGTCCATGGTAGAAATGAACACCCCTCAAGCCTAACTCTTCAGCCAGCAAGTGGAGAAAACTGATCCGCTTATTGAGGGAGTCGATAATAGTCACATCCAGCTCAGGGAAAAGGATTTTCATGGGAAGACTGGGAAAACCTGCGCCAGCCCCAATATCCAAGAGACGAATCGGTTGATTCTCAATCAAACCTTGCAAAATCGGTGCGATAGAATCATAAAAATGCTTGAGGTAAACCTCGTCCTTTTCAGTGATGGCAGTCAGGTTGATCTTTTCATTCCATTCAACGAGGAGCTCAAAATAGCGTTCGTATTGTTTTTTTTGACGTTCGGTTAACGGGTAGCCGAGATCAGCTAAACGTTCATAAAATTCTTCTGGTTTCATGCTATTATTTTACCACAAAAGAAGGGAAATTTGATATACTGGTAGAAAGAAATGAAAGGAATTCAATAAAATGACTTGGATTATTCTTGGGATCGTAGTGGTCCTTGTGTTATTGGTAATTGGAGTTTACAACGGTTTGGTTAGAAGCCGGATGCAAACTCGTGAGGCTTGGAGCCAAATTGACGTGCAATTGAAACGTCGGAATGACTTGCTTCCAAACTTGATCGAAACCGTCAAAGGCTATGCAAAATACGAAGGCGACACACTTGCAAAAGTGACGCAACTTCGTCAACAAGTCGCTCAAGCAGCATCTCCTGCTGAAGCGATGGCAGCCAGTGATGCTCTTTCCCGTCAAGTGGCAGGAATCTTTGCGGTAGCTGAAAACTACCCAGACTTGAAAGCTAACACCAACTTCATGCAATTGCAAGAAGAATTGACCAACACAGAAAATAAAATTTCTTATGCTCGTCAATTGTACAACAGTGTGGCAAGCAACTACAATGTGAAATTGGAAACTTTCCCAACAAATGTAATTGCTGGAATGTTTGGCTTTAAACAAGCCGAATTCCTTCAAGTGCCTGAAGAAGAAAAGGCAGTACCAAAGGTGGACTTTAGCGGATTAGGAGACTAATATGCTGTTTGACCAAATTGCAAGCAATAAAAGGAGAACCTGGATTCTCCTTATTGCTTTTTTCATACTCTTGGCTCTTATCGGAGCAGCTGTTGGCTATCTCTGGTTAGGCTCCTCGCTTGGTGGGATTATCCTCGCCTTGATCATTGGTGGTATCTATGCCTTTAGCATGATCTTTCAGTCGACTGAGGTCGTCATGCGGATGAACGGGGCGCGTGAGGTAACGGAAGATCAAGCCCCTCAGCTCTACCATATTGTCCAAGACATGGCCATGGTAGCTCAGATCCCCATGCCTCGGGTCTATATTGTAGAGGATCCGTCCATGAATGCCTTTGCGACGGGTTCCAACCCTCAAAATGCTGCCGTTGCAGCCACGACAGGGCTTCTAGCGGTCATGAACCGTGAGGAACTCGAAGCGGTCATTGGACATGAAGTCAGTCATATCCGTAATTACGATATTCGTATCTCCACGATTGCAGTTGCCTTGGCCAGCGCTATCACGATGCTCTCTAGTATCGGTGGCCGGATGATGTGGTGGGGCGGTGGCCGTAGACGGGATGATGATCGAGAAGGTGGTAGTGGATTGGAAATTATTATCCTGATCCTTTCCATACTAGCGATTATCTTGGCTCCTTTAGCAGCAACCTTGGTGCAGTTAGCCATTTCTCGTCAGCGAGAGTTCTTGGCAGATGCCTCAAGTGTCGAATTGACACGGAATCCTCAAGGGATGATCAATGCTCTTTTAAAATTGGATCATAGTGAGCCCATGCAGCGACATGTTGATGAGGCAAGTAGTGCCCTCTTTATCAATGATCCAAAAAAAGAATCCGGTTTTCAAAAGCTCTTTTATACCCACCCACCAATTGCAGAGCGGGTGGCACGTTTAAGAAAAATGTAAAAAAAAGCTGGGCAGTTTTTACCCAGCCTTTGATGCTTGATAGAGATAACTATAGGACGCAGTGGTTGATTTGTCCAAGCACTACTTTGAGATGGGGGATAAGATTTTCCAAAAAAATTTCCTAAGTCTTTGTTTCCTTTATCAGTAACCTCCAATAGTCTTACCGGTAATTTCAATTACGTCCACTTTTTTCTCTCATTAATTGGACATAACCCTTTGTTTCTATTTTTGAATTTAAAAACGAAAACTCTCCGCACATTTTATCATAAAAATGATTATAATCTTCTTGAGAAAAATCTCCTAAAATCTCTATTTCAAGATAAAATCCAAGACCATCAATTTTATCTAGATTAAACGTTTTATTTTCTAGAGCGTTATGATAAGTCTTTCTATATTTACTTATTGTGAAGACATTTGAAAAACCAGTTTGCAACATCTTCCTTACAAATTCTAATTTTTCAGACTCCAACTCTATTTCGCTTTCATTCCACATTCCTTGTTTTATCGTATCTTTTCTTGTGAAAATACATGATACATTGTCATCTTCTTGACGAATCCTGTATATAAAACTTCCTACCTCATCATTTTCAAATTCTCTTCCTTTTGCTTTAAAATATTCATCAACTTGTTTATTTTCACACTTAAATTTATATTGTTTTTCTAAGTATGAGATAGCCTTATTATAATCTCCCTCATCATTGAGTGCGAATCTAACTTCTAATTCATTCATTTATTTTACCTCTCAATTCTTCAATGGATGGAATCTCTTTAAATCCACTCAGTCTATAGTAAGCTGCTAGAGATGTTTTATAAACACAAAGCCTAATGTTGTAATTATCAAGCAAATTTTTTAATCGTATTCCATAAAAACATTTACTGCATCTGCATTTTCCCTAATTATACAATATATAAATATATCATACAAGTGTTTTTAAATCTATCTTACTAATTTATTTGCTAGACAAAAGGACGGTGCCGAAACCGAGAATGGCAAACATTCCCCAGGCAATAGGAAGGCTCCAGATAGCGAGACCAGAGAAGAGGGCTGTTCCAAGTGGCATAGCAAAGCTGACCATCAGTCCCAAAAAGCTAGAGGTAGAGGCTAATTTTTCAGCTGGCAATTTGCTCATTAAAAGACTGGAAACTTTTGGATTGATTTTTGCAACAAGATAACCGAGGAAAGTGACAAGTAGAAGGCAAAGGATATCCCAGCGAACCAGAATATTTGTGAGCCCAAGCATGGTTAGGCCACCTGCAATCCACAGTAGGATATGATGGAGCGATTGCTTGGAAAAATAGTCATGGGGTGTCAGGCTAGCCCAGACCATACTCAGGATAGTGACAACTTCAAGGACGAGGAGGGACTGGCTATAACTGAAGTGAAAGAAGGGATGATGGAGAAATTGAAGATTGTAAATCCCAGAAATGGATCCGCCCAAAGCATTGATGAAAACTAAGGATAGGAGAATTCTTCCAAAGTTGTGAACCTCTTCATCTGCAAAAATAGTGGTAACATTGCGATACATGTCTCGACATTCTTGAAGAAAAGAAACTTTCTGACGAGCATCCACTTTAATCGGTTCGTGGGTCAGTTGACTGCGTCGGATGAAAAGACAAGTGGAAGACAGAAGAAATGCCAGGGCATTGATCGAAGCCACAAGTGCAAAATTTTGGTGACTGATAGCTAAAAGCCAGACTCCCAACGCTTGACCTGAAATAGAACAAACCATACTAAGCAGTTGATTGAAGGAATAGGCTTCCATCAGATCCTCGCTAGGGATGTTCTTCTGCATAATGGGAAGTTGCAGCCCTCCGCGGTAATCACTTAAACTATCTGACACAATATTCAAGAAGCAAACGATCGAAAATGCCAGGTAACCCGGAATCTTCGTCATCAATGCAATGAAGACGAAAAGGATAGCTTGCAGAAAGCCCATTCGGATCAGCCAGTCAGCTTTTTTAGCGGTGTGATCAGCCTTCATTCCAATGAAAATGGTGAAAAGACTTGGGATAAAAACAATGAGATTGGCAATCCCAACTGCCAGACTTGGGTGAGGCATGCTAGCCGCAAAAACCACAAAGACTAGGTTGTAAATTGCAGCACCAAGGGTATTCAAAAAACGTGAAAGACTTAGTAAAGCAAAGATGTGATTGCGAAATAAGAGTTTCATAAGCTTTCCTCCTTCTATTTAGCAGAAACAATAACTTCTCTTAAACGGTGCACCACCTGCTTGAGAAGAAACAGTTTCTCTTCTTCCGTCAGTTCTAATTTTTCCTCTTTAACATAAAAACTAGTCTGTTTAAGGAAATAATGAAGGAGACGATTCTTTAGTCTGGTTATCATGCGGGGACCTCTTTCTTTTTTTGATGACCCTATTGTAACCCCTAAAAGCAAGAAAATTTACATGTTGCATAT
>JBKXCY010000130.1:0-4898 GCA_046994005.1 Streptococcus sp. | reverse complement strand
TCCATGACTTAGTTTTGAGCCTAAGGTCTCAAAACTCCCGAGTGCCTGAAACGTTATTGTTTCAGGCACTTTTCTCACAGCGGAAAGTCTCGAAAATAAATAGCCATTCATCAAAAATCCTGACTACACTTTCAGGCTTTTTGCTTATTTCTCAAGTAATTCTTGGATCAAGTCTTCCATAGCAGCTGGTTCTGTTTTGGAGGAGAAGCGTTGGGCGACGTGGCCTTGTCGGTCGATGACAAATTTTGCGAAGTTCCATTCGATGCGTTTGCCCAGTGGCCCAGCTGCTTGGCTTTTGAGCCAGTCATAGAGAGGAAGGGCTTCTTTACCATTGACCGTGGCTTTGGCGAATCGTGGGGAGGTGGTCTGGTAGTTGAGGCTACAGAAGCTATTGATTTCTTCTGAAGTTCCTGGTGCCTGCCCCATGAATTGGTTACAAGGGATGTCTAGGATTTCAAGTCCCTTTTCCTGATAGCGCTGGTAGAGATCTTGCAGTCCTTGGTATTGCGGAGTCAAGCCACAACCTGTCGCCGTATTGACCACGATGAGGACCTTACCTTGGTAGTGGGAAAGAGAAATTTCTTCCCCTTGTTGGTTTTCTATAGAAAAATCATAAATGCTGGTCATCGGTGGTATCCTTTCTGTCTTTTCAACTTTTATTGTAGCACAAATGTCCTAAAATTGGGGCAAGAGGAGCATGACTTCTTGCTTTAGTCCCTCCTGTGAAAATGATATAATAAGAAGATAATAAGCTCTCAAGAAAGTGCCCAAAGGAGAACGGATCGGATGAAATTACTCTATACGGATGTTCGGACCCCCTTGACCCAGGTCCTGACGCAAGAAGCCGTAGGGTTAGTAGAACAGGGCAAGCGTGTGTTTTACATTGCCCCTAACTCTCTTTCCTTTGAAAAAGAAGCCAAGGTCTTGTCCTATTTAGAAGGTCAGGCTTCTTTTGCCATAACCGTTACGCGCTTTGCTCAAATGGCCCGTTATTTCATCCTGAATCAGGTTTTTGAGGAGCAAGCCTTAGATGACATCGGTCTAGGCATGCTATTTTTTAAAGCTCTTTCCCACATGAAGAACCAGGATCTTAAAGTTTACGGAGCCCTGCGCAAGGATCCTCAGTTTATCCAGCAACTGGTTCAACTCTATCATGAATTGCAGACGGCCCAGATGGATTTTACAGATTTAGAGTTGCTCGAGGAAGCTGAAAAAAGAGAGGACCTCTTGGCGATTTTTGAAGCAGTCTCTGAGATGCTGGTCCAGCACCGGTATGAATCCCAGTCCAAGATTGCCGTTTTCCTCAATCAGGTTGAAGAAGGGCACTTGGAAGAGCAATTGAAAGATGTGGCGATCGTCGTCGATGGCTTCACGCGTTTTTCTGCGGAAGAAGAGGCCTTGATTGGTCTCCTTCACCGAAAAGGAGTGGAGATTGTTATCGGGGTCTATGCCAGTGAAAAAGCCTATCGAGCAACTTTTAGAGAGGGCAATCTCTATCAGGCTAGTGTTGACTTTCTGCTCCAGCTGGCAAAGACTTTTGGGGTACAGCCTCAATATTGTGGGCAAGCAATCGAAGATTCCTTTAGTCGCATGACCCGCATGTTAGAAGCGCGCTACGATTTTTCACAAGTGGAAGATGAACTTACGGAGAAAGACCGAACAGCTGTCCAACTCTGGCAAACCAATACCCAAAAAGAAGAGTTGGAATTTGTCGCCAAATCCATCCGTCAGCGTCTTCATGATGGGGCTCGCTATCGGGATATTCGGGTCTTGTTAGGCGATGTAGAAGCTTATCAACTGCAGCTCAAGACCATTTTTGACCAGTATCAGATTCCCTTTTACTTGGGACGAAGTGAAGCTATGGTCCACCATCCCTTGATTCAGGTCATTGAATCGCTAGGGCGGATCAAGCAGTTCAATTACCGGACAGAAGACGTCATCAATCTGTTGAAAACGGGTCTGTATAGTGATCTTACGCAAGAAGAAGTTGATGCTTTTGAGCAGTACCTTGGCTTTGCGGAAGTAAAAGGTGCTACAAAATTTCACAAGCCTTTTACCAGCAATCGTCAGGGTAAGTTTCATCTAGAAGCACTCAATGCCCTCCGAGAACGCGTCGCAGAACCTTTAGCCCCCTTCTTTTCGCAGCGCAAACAAAAGGTTTCCCAACTCTTAACAGCCTTTACAGAGTTTCTGCAAGAGGCTCAGCTTTCTCAGAATCTACAAGCTTTGATTAAGGATCTAGCTTTGGAAGAGCAGGAACGCTATGACCAGGTCTGGAAGGCCTTCCTCCACGTCTTAGAAGAATTGAATCTGGTTTTTGAGGACCAAGAGCTGACAGTGGATGACTTTTTAGCTCTTGTCTTATCCGGCATGCAATTGTCACAATACCGGACGGTTCCTGCTACAGTCGATGTAGTGACGGTTCAGTCCTATGACTTGATTGAGCCCTTGACAGCCCCTTATGTCTACGCAATCGGGCTGACCCAGGAACGTTTTCCCAAGATCGCGCAGAATACCTCGCTTCTCAGTGAGGAAGAACGACAACAGCTCAATGAGGCAACGAAAGAAGGAGCAGAGCTCCAGGTGGTGACCAGCGAAAATCTCAAGAAGAATCGCTTTGTGGCGGTTTCGCTACTTAATGCAGCGACCGAACAACTGGTCCTATCGGCCCCTAGCTTGGTCAATGAAACGGAAGATAGTGTCTCTCCTTACCTTCTAGAATTGGCTAAGGAGCCCATTGCCATCGAGTGGACGACCAAACAAGCCCAAGCTTCAAGTGATGATATCGGGACCTACCGTGCTCTCCTAGCGCGTGTGATCGAACTCCATCAAGAAGAGATCACGAGTGAGTTGTCTGCTGAAGAAGCCAGCTTTTGGGGTGTGGCCGTGCGGGTCTTGCGCAAGAAATTGGTCGCTGAAGGCATTCAGATTCCTCAGATTTCAACGGAATTGAAGAGTCGCCAGCTCCAGTCTGATACGCTTCAAGCGCTCTATCCAGAAGGCAAAGCCTTGACCTTATCTGCTTCTGCCTTGAATGAATACTACAAGCACCAGTATGCCTTTTATCTGCGCTATGTCTTGGGCTTACAAGAGGATGAGACCATTCGGCCAGACGCTCGCAGTCATGGGAATTTCTTGCACCGGATCTTTGAAAGGGTCTTAAAAGATAGCTCCGATCAAGCGTTTGATCAGCGCTTAAGCGAGGCCATTCGAGAAACCAGCCAAGAAGCAGAGTTCCAGCAATTGTATGGAGAAAATGGAGAGACCGAGTTTATTCGCAACTTGCTTCTTGATACCGCTAAAACAACGGGGCGTGTCCTCGCCCAGCAAAATGGTATCGAGACCATTGGTGAGGAGACCCTCTTTGGTGGGAGTGCCCACACCTCTTATCCTTTGTCTGATGGCAGGCTCTTGCAGTTACGGGGCAAGGTGGACCGGATTGACCAATTACGAGAACAAGGAGCTCTTGGCGTTGTGGATTACAAGTCGAGCTTGACGCAATTCCACTATGACAAGTTCTTTAATGGCCTGAATTCTCAATTGCCGACCTATCTCTCTGCCGTTCAGGATCTGAAGGAATACCAAGCGGAGCAAGGGATTTTCGGAGCCATGTATTTGGAAATGGGAGATCCCCTAGTGGATCTGAAAAAGACCAAGACAGTAGAGGACGCCATCAATCAAACTATGAAAAGTCAACAGTACAAGGGGCTCTTTATGGCAGATCAGGCACCTTATCTGGGCGAGGCCTATGATAAGAACAAGGCCATGATGCTGAGTAAGGAAGAGCTGGACCTGCTCCTCTTGTACAACGCTTATCTCTATAAAACAGCAGCAGAAGGGATCCTCAAGGGGCAATTTGCCATCAATCCCTATAGTGAAAATGGGCGCAATATCGCACCATTTGTGGAGCAGTTTAAATCCATCACGGGATTTGAAGCCGATCGTCACCTAGGTCAGGCACGGTTCTTGACCAAACTAGACCAAAAAGGAATACGCGGTGAAAAGGTGAAAGCCGCTTGGATCGAGAAGATGAAGGAGGTCTTGAACAAATGATCAAACAAGCATTTTTGACAAGAGAAGAAATCAAGGCCCTTCAGGCCCAAGAGGCAGCTTCTACCAAAGAGCAAAAGCGGACGCCAGAACAGATCGACGCCATCTATAGTTCGGGGACCAATATCCTGGTGTCAGCCTCTGCTGGATCAGGAAAGACCTTTGTCATGGTGCAAAGGATACTGGATCAGATCCAGCGAGGCATTTCGATTAAGGAGCTCTTTATCTCGACCTTTACGGTCAAGGCAGCAGGAGAGCTCAAGGAGCGTTTGGAAAGTGAACTTGGAAAAGCCTTGCAAGCAAGTGATGACTCAGAGCTCAAGCAACACTTGGCCCGTCAAATCGCAGATGTCGCCACCAGCGATATTGGAACCATGGACTCCTTTACCCAAAAGGTCCTAACGCGCTATGGCTATTTGCTTGGGTTGGCGCCTCAGTTTCGCATTTTACAAAACGCCAGTGAGCAACGCCTCTTACAAAATGAAGTTTTTCAAGCTGTTTTTGATCGCTATTACCAGGGAGAAAACCAAGAAGCCTTTGTGCAGATGGTCAAGAATTTCACCGGCCAGCGCAAAAATTTGACCTTGTTTAAAGAACAGGTCTACCAGATCTATGACTTTCTTCAGTCGACCAGTGATCCGGAGAAATGGCTGGAAGAGCATTTTCTAAAAGGCTATGAGGAGACCGATTTTGAACAGGTTGAAGGCGATCTAATGGAGAGCATCCAGCAGGCCCTTTATGAGGCAGAAAGCTTTTTTGCCTTTCATTTGTCCAATGAAGGCCAAGCATTTGGTAAGGCCAAATATTTGGAAGCGGTACAAGAGGTGCTGGATCAGATTGGAAGCCTC
>JBKXCY010000129.1:0-4917 GCA_046994005.1 Streptococcus sp. | reverse complement strand
GGGACGACGAAATCGAATTCTAACGAATTACCGATTTCTGTCCCACTCTCTTTTATTCTGCTTTATTGATGTCATCTTTGACTTCATCGACATTGAATTTGGCAAAGAGGTACTGGCGATCTTGAACTGGGAAACGTTGATCCAGCTGATCGATCGCTCCTACTTCTACAATCCCTTCTGTAATCACAAAATCCATCACATGACCACCAAAGGTATGGTCATCCGAAATAAAGTGCAAATGATAACCCGCTACACTCACACCATGGAAAATCTCAGGTGTCCAAAAACCGACGATGGTTCCCGTCACGTTTTCGCGTGTATACTCTGGCTGATGGGTTGCCACTTCCGCAAACTTCATCTCTGGTGTGGATTTTGGAATCATGCGGACATGCATCTTGGCAAAGTCACCATGAATCTTAATGGAGCGGAAAAGATTCTCACCATCATAATAAGACTCAATACGGGCTTCTAATTCCTCATCCGTCATTTCAAAGCGTTGGCGGAAAATCACCTCAGCTTGGTGGGGAACGACTGCTGCATAAGGAACTTTAGCATCCGGAGAAACTTCGACAATTTCAGGATGGTCGCCCGATCCCTTGGCCTGATAAGCCTTGCCATCTAGCACGATCAACTCACCATCAATAGAATCAAGCGTTCCAACTCCCAGATCTCCATGTTCTAAAAGTTCTCCGATGGTAAAGGATCCCCCGTAAAGGCCAGCCATCAGGGCCCCCAAGGTATTATATTGAAAAAGTTTCACTGGTTCCATGTTTCTCTCCTCATTCTATCTTCTACCAGTATACCACAAACTGTCCCAAAACTTCACTAGTTAGTTTTTCTTATAAACCATCATAGATGGACTGCATCTGAACATCGTCTGGCACAATCGCCAAATACTGATTTGCTACTTCACGCGCCCTTTCCAGATCTCCAGCCTCACGCAACAGATAAACATAAGCTTCAAGAAATTCCGGATTGTCTTTCAAGTCTTCATAAAGCTCTTGGTAGGCAGAGACAGCCTCTTCTGTTTTCTCTAGGGCAGCTAAGGCACGGGCAATGTTCCAACGGGTGACAACCGTTTCAATTTCTTCATGTTGCCAATCTAAGACTTCGTCAAAACGTTCCTGCTCCAGATACAGGGTAGTCAGACGCAGAGCAATCTCTTCCACATCCTCCGCTATTTCTTTGGCTTCTAACAGGTAAGTTTCTGCTTGCTTTGGCTGGTGCAATTCATATGAAAGCTGAGAGGCAAGAAGCTTCAACTGTGCATCAAAGGGATTCTTCCCAATCCCTTGTTTGGCAATCTCAAGTGCTTTTTCGCGATCATGTTCTGCCTGCAAGGCCAAGGCATACCCGTACTCATAGCCTTCAAAATCAGGCGACAAGGTGTCAATTTGTTTGAAGTAGATTAGGGCTTTTTGGTATTCTTCTTGGTCGGACAATAAGGTCGCTAATTCATAAGCAATCTGGTCATCAAACTCAATTTCCAAAGCTTTCTCTAAGAAGGGCACAGCCGCTTCGAACTTACCAAGATTGGCATAGGCAAACCCAATCCGTTGATAAGTAGAAATTCCTGTCGCTTCCAAGATTTCCCGATTATCCAACTGGGCATATTCTTGTATAGCTTCTTGGTAATGTTCCAATTCCAGATCGATCTCTGCAAGCCCTAATTGAATAATAGGATCATCAGATAGACTGGCTGCCTCGACTAATTTTTCACGCGCCACATCTGCAAGACCTTCCAGCTGATAGAGATCGGCCTTCACCAAGAGACTGGCCACATACCAGTTTGATTCCGGACCTATTTCTTCCAAACAAGCAAAAGCCTGTTCCGTCTGACCATCCTCTGCCAGAATGGTCGCCAAACTCAGATACACTTCTGGATAAGTTTCTGCAATTTGTTCATAGATTTCTCTCGCTTGAGGGTAAAATCCAATGCTTTCAAGGTATTGCCCCAAATCTAATAGCTCTTCCTGATCATCCTCTAACAAGGCTTTTTGAAATTGAACTTCTGCTTCTTCTAGCTCTTGCTTTTCAAGAGCCTCTACCATTTGTTGACTATGACTCACTTTGTTTTTCCTCTACTATTTCATGCTCTTCTTCGTACAAACCACTGACTTCCTTGTACCATTCAAAGATGGCTCCGATCACCACCTTGGCAGACGCATAGACTGGAATCCCAAGGAAAACACCCCAGATCCCAAACATCGAACCTGATGTCAATAAGACAAATAAAATGGTGATGGGATGGATATTCAACTGGCTTCCCAAAACCAAAGGTGATACAAAACGTCCTTCAATGGTTTGCTCGACTGCAAATACAATCAAGACCTTAATAAACATTTCCGGTCCTGCCACCAAGCCCAACACTAGAGCTGGCAACATGGCTAGAAAACTACCCAAGTAAGGGATCAAATTCAAAATCCCCGCAGAGATCCCCAGTGTCACGGCATAGCGCAGTCCAATGATCTTAAAGAAGATGATGAACATAATGGCCACGACAATAGCCACCGTGATTTGCCCCCGAACATAGTTGGAAAGCTGCGTATTGACATCTGAGAGAACTTGTTCAGCCGATTTACGAATCTTGGTCGGTAAGAAACGAACAATGTGGCCTTTTAAATTTTTTCCATCTCGTAGAAGATAAAAGACAATAAAAGGCATGATGATTAAGGCAACGATGACTTGCGAAGCAACTCCAATCAAATTGCTGACCCAATTGACAGCCCGCCCAGAGATCGAACTAGCCCAAGAAGTAATGTTCGCAGACAATTCCTTGGTGATCTCATCTAACTGGGGTTTAATATCTGAGGAGACGCGATTATCTAGAAAATCATCGATGGTGGCATTTGCTTTTTCCAAATAAGACGGCAAGTTATGGAAGAAACTAACCACTTGTCGTTGAACGGATGGAATCACCACTGCAAGACCCCAAATTAAAAGCACTGCAATCAAGAAAAAGACGAAGGAAATCGCAAAAATCCGCTTGAGCCCCTTCTTTTCAAGAAAATCAACGATCGGGTTGAGCAGGTAATAAAGCAAACCAGAAATAATGACAGGCAACATGACTGCTCCTGCAAACTCAAAAATCGGAATAAAGATAAAAGTAATTTTACTTAAAACCAAGAGGTTCAAGCCCAAGAGTAAGGTGACTAAAAATACCGTGATCGCCTTGTTATCTAAAAACCATCTAAAAAACCAGGATAGACTAAACTGTTTCTCTTTATTTTCCACAGAAAACTCCTTTTCATTTCAACATGCTTCTATTTTAGCATTTTTTGAGCTCGAAGTTACGAAAAAACTAGCATATTCAGAAAGAAGAAAGCCAGTTTACCTCCATCCAACTAGTCATTGCCTTCCAATAGGAGCTTTGATATAATAAAGCTAACAAATCAAGCGAGGTGACCTATGTCTCAATCAATTTATTTCGGAACTTATACCAAAAGAGAATCCAAAGGAATCTACAAGGCGCAATTTGACCCTGAAACAGGGAACTTGAGCAATCTTGAACTAGTGGCAGCTGAGCCTAATCCAACCTTTATCGCATTTTCAGAAAAAGGGAATCTCTACAGTGTCGGTGCCCAAGACGGAAAAGTGGCATTGCCAGTTTCACAGCGGATTTTCAACCGCTCAATCATGTTGTTGAAGAGGGCTCCTCTTATGTCTCAGTAGATGATAAACGCCAACTCGTCTACGGGGCTAACTACCATAAAGGCCAAGTTCTCGTCTACAAGATAGAAGACGACGGCCAGCTAAGCTTCATCGACCAAGACACTCACGAAGGCAAGGGACCACACGAAAATCAAGCCAGTCCCCATGTTCACTTCGCTGATCTAACACCAGATCAGTACTTGATTACCTGTGATCTGGGTTCCGATAGCCTGCATACTTATGAGATTAGTGATCAAGGAAAACTAACTCTTCTCCATCACTACCAAACAGCACCAGGGGCAGGACCTCGACACCTTGTCTTTCATCCCCATCATAAGATTGCTTATCTGATCAATGAATTAAATGCTACCATCGATGTGCTCTTCTATGATGGCATGGGCGAATTTGAACACTTCCAAACCGTTTCAACCCTCCCTGAAGATTATGACGGCCAAAAATGGGCTTCCGCCATCAAGCTATCAGCTGACGGAAAATTCCTTTATGCCTCTAATCGTGCACACAATTCCATTGCTGTATTTGAAGTGATCGCTGACGGGAGCTTAAAACTCATCGAGATCGTCCCAACAGATGGCCTCAATCCTCGTGATTTCACCCTCAGTCCCGATCAACACTACCTCATTGCAGCCCATCAGGATTCTCCAAATGCCACTGTTTTCAAACGTGATCCAGGGACTGGACGGTTGTCTTCATTATCCCATGACTTTTACGTTCCAGAAGCCGTTTGTACCGTTTTTCACTAAGTCGTTTCAGTTGTCAAACCTTTCAAAAAATGATTAAATAGATGAGAAAACAGCAGACGCCTGACTTCATACATTATATTTTAGGAGATCCAATCATGAATCCAATGGACTTATTTAATCAAGTAAAAGAAATGATCGAAAAGAAAGATTTCGATGCCGCAAAGAAATTTATTGAAGACAACAAAGACAACCTCGGTGACTACCTTGAACAAGCAAAAGGGTTGGTTTCAGGAAACGAAATGGTCAGCGGTGCCTTGGACAAACTGAAAGGTTTGTTCTAAGAATAGAACAACTCCTCAACAATATGTTGGGGAGCTTTTGTTTGGCTAAATTGAAAAAAAAAAGACCCTTGAGAAAACTCAAGGATCTTTTTAGTCTAGTAAGCTAGATTATTTTTTCAAGTTGTAGAATGATTCCAATCCACGGTATTCAGCAACTTCACCAAGTTGATCTTCGATACGAAGCAATTGGTTGTATTTAGCGATACGGTCTGTACGTGAAAGTG
>JBKXCY010000128.1:0-4970 GCA_046994005.1 Streptococcus sp. | reverse complement strand
TTTGGACCCGAGAATAGCCAAAGAGTAGGCACCAATCGCCATAAATCCGGCATGCCCGAGTGAGAATTGACCTGAGAAACCAACAATGAGGTTCAGGCCAACTGCAAGGATAATGTTAATCCCGATTTGTTCCAAAATTTGGATATAGAAGAGGTTGAGCACACCCGCTGCAACCAAGACTTGGATCAAGGCAAAACCTGCGACCAAAAGACCAAGCCAGACTAAATTCACTTTTAAATTTTGTTTCATGGCTTACACCTTCTCTTTCACATTTTTACCGAGGATACCTGCAGGACGGATAAGCAGGATCACAATCAAGATGGCATATACAATGGCATCACGGAAGTCTGAAAGACCATCGCTGTAGCAAAGGTTTCCAACAAACCGATAACAAATCCACCTAGGGCTGCACCTGGAATGATTCCGATTCCTCCAAGAACGGCTGCGACAAAGGCTTTGATCCCTGGTGTCATTCCCATCAAAGGTTCGATCGAGTTGTAATACAAACCGATCAAGACCCCACCAGCACCTGCCAAGGCTGATCCCAAAGCAAAGGTAAAGCTGATGGTCCGGTTTACGTTAATCCCCATCAATTGAGCGGCATCACTATCGACAGATACAGCCCGCATGGCTTTCCCCATCTTTGTCTTTTGGATAATAAATTGAAGAGCGACCATCAAGAAAACAGACACTCCCAAGATCATCAACTGAATGTTGGAGATGGAAATCGGACCGAAGTTGTAACGAACCGTGTGAATAACTTGAGGGAAGGAACGGGTATTGGCACCTACAAAGAAGACCATCCCATATTCGAGCAAGAAGGAGACACCGATCGCTGTGATCAAGGCAGCAATCCGAGTCGAATGACGAAGCGGACGATAAGCCAGGTATTCAATCACAACCCCTAAAATAGCTGTCCCAACCATGGCTAGAAGCAAGGCTACAAAGAAGTTTACTTTCCATGAGTTCAATAAGAAATACCCCATAAAGGCACCTACCATGTAGATATCCCCATGGGCAAAGTTGATCAATTTGATAATTCCATACACCATGGTATAACCAAGGGCCAAGAGTGCATAGACACTTCCCAAGATTAGACCGTTCACTAATTGCTGGAGCATTTGAACCATCCTTTCTAACAATAAAGAGCGAGGCCAGGAATTTTTATTCTCCCAGCCTCTTGTACAAACAACAAATGATAATTATGGTTTAACAGACTCAACAGATTTGACTTTACCATCTTTCAAGCCAATCATAAGAGCTGATTTAACCGGGTTGTGGTTCTTGTCGATTGACATTGTACCAGTCACACCTTCCAAGTCTTTCAACTTCGCAAGGTTGTCTTTCAATTCGACAGAGTTCTTAGCACCTTTAGATGCTTCTGCAACCATGTATACTGAATCGTAAGCCAAAGCTGCGAACATTGAAGGTTCTTCATTGTATT
The DNA here is from genome assembly GCA_046994005.1 of Streptococcus sp. GTDB lineage: Bacteria > Bacillota > Bacilli > Lactobacillales > Streptococcaceae > Streptococcus. The sequence goes on along the minus strand of JBKXCY010000128.1, from coordinate 3,526 downwards.
TCGCTTTGTATGCTTCTACGAATTTCTTGGCTTTATCAGTCATTTCACCTTCAGTAGAGAATCCAGCTACGTAGTAGATATCTGTAGCTGCAGCAGGTGTTGCTTGTTCAACGAACTTCTCATCGCTAAATCCATCACCACCAATGATTGGTTGTTTGATTCCCATACCACGCGCTTGGTTTACGATCTTACCAGTTTCAGTGTAGTAACCTGGAAGAACAATCGCATCGAAGTCTTTATCTTTGATTTTTGTAAGAGCAGCTTGGAAGTCTGTATCCTTAGATTGGAATGTTTCTGTTGCTACGATTTCACCTTTATAAGATTTCTTGAAGGCTTCAGCAATCCCTTTAGCATAGTCAGATGAGTTATCGTAGTAAAGAACGACTTTCTTCGCTTTCAAGTTATCCGTTGTATATTTTGAAATGATTTTTCCTTGGAAGCTATCGATGAAGGTTGCACGGAAAAGGTAATCTTGACCTTTTGTCAAATCATCTTGTGTTGCAGATGGTGTTACCAATGGAACACCTGCTTTACCAGCATTGGCAACGGCTGCTGCAGTAGCACCAGAAGTTGCAGGTCCTACAAGAGCGTTCACTTTTGATTGGGTTACAAGATTAGTTGTAACGGTAGCTGCTTCAGCTGTTTCAGATTTGTTATCTTTATCTGTGACAACGATCTTCTTACCGTCGGCTCCACCCTTAGCGTTGATTTCATCAACGGCCAATTGAGCACCTTTTTGTTCAGCACTACCGTAGGCTGCTACTTCACCAGTTTTTTCAAAGTTAAAACCGACTTTTAGTTCCTTGCCGATTTCGTTACCAGTTGTGTTTGAACCTGAAGTAGAAACTTCACCACAAGCCGCAAGAAGAGCGACACTTGCAATGGTTAAAAATGAAAGAGCAAATTTTTTCTTCATTTGTAATGATCTCCTTAAATGAATCTTAAAATAAATACATTAAGAATATACCGAATTATCTGACAATTGTCAATAAAAAAAACGCAATCTATCAAATGATTGCGTTTTCTAAACTTCTGTGACCATAGATGGGGTCTCCAATCGTTGTAAACTCCCCACAAAATCCGTATCTAAATCTTTGAGATGGCAAGGCAGTACTTTTTTGACATAACGTTCTTTCTTTAAGTCTTCCATGACCTGATCGGCCTTGTCACTGTCCACATACAATTGGACATAGCGGCATTTCTTAGAATGGTACAAGACATCTCCGACAGATTGTAATTTTTTCCCATCTCGATTGTAATACAACTTGACAATCAAGCCTGTTCTTTCTTGTTTCTCAAACATGGTCAATCCCTTTCTCGTTCTGTTACTAGTATATCAAATTTCAAGAAAAAGAACTACTCTTTTATGAGAGCAAAAAAGGCTAGACAGTGCCTAGCCTCGTTGGACCATTCCAGAGGATGGTTTAGCCCAAATTATTGTTGGCCATGATTTCATCAATAAAGCCATATTCAAGCGTTTCTTGCGCGCTCATCCAATTGTCACGTTCAGCATCAGCATGCACTTTTTCAATAGATTGACCTGAATTTTCCGCAAGGATTTTTTCCAAGTTATTCCGTGTTTTGAGCAAGTGTTCTGCTGCAATTGCCATATCAGTTTGTTGGGTACCGCCACCAGTACCACCCATTGGTTGGTGAATCATATACTCTGCATTTGGCAACATGAAGCGTTTGCCCTTCGCACCGCTTGAAGCAATGACAGTCCCCATAGAAGCTGCCATCCCCATGACAATGGTTTGGACATCTGATTTGATAAAGTTCATGGTATCTACGATGGCGAGACCTGCAGAGACAGAACCCCCTGGTGTATTGATATACATATAGATATCTTTTGTATTATCTTGGGCATCCAAGAAGAGCAATTGAGCGATAATGGAGTTAGCCATTTGGTCCTCAACTGGTCCTGTTACCATGATAATTCGATCTTTCAACAGACGGGAATAAATATCGTAAGAACGCTCTCCGCGACTGGTTTGTTCAATAACTACTGGAATCATCTATTCTTCTCCTTTAGTATCCATTCATTCTCACGATTCGTGAGGTTCAAAGTATATGTGCTATTATAAACCAATGGTCAAAAAAGGTCAAATCTAAAGCACCTTTTGGACGAATCATGAATGGTTTCTTTATTTGGTACCGAATAAACGGTCACCTGCATCCCCAAGACCAGGAACGATGTAACCATGTTCATTCAAATGTTCATCGAGGGCTGCAGAAAAGATGTCGACATCCGGATGCGCTTCTTGAAGAGCTTTCACCCCTTCTGGTGCTGCTACTAAGCAGACAAACTTGATATGGCTAGCACCACGTTTTTTCAAAGAATCAATGGCTAGAATAGCAGATCCACCCGTTGCAAGCATCGGGTCTACTACAAAGATGCGACGTTGATCAATATCTTCTGGTAATTTCACCAAGTATTCGACGGGTTTCAGGGTTTCTTCATCACGATACATCCCGATATGGCCAACCTTGGCTGCTGGCACCAAACTCAAGAGGCCATCAACCATCCCAATCCCTGCACGAAGAATGGGAACAATAGCCAATTTTTTCCCTGCGATTTGCTTTTGAACAGTTTTGGTAATCGGAGTTTCAATTTCAACGTCCTCAAGAGGCAATTCACGCAAAACTTCGTAGCCCATCAACATAGCAATCTCATCTACTAATTCACGAAAGGCCTTTGTAGAGGTATCTGTACGACGGAGAATAGACAATTTATGTTGAATGAGTGGATGTGTAATAACTTCTAGTTTTCCCATTTTTGAGATCCTTCTTTCTAAGCTGCTATCTTTTAAAAAGGAGCTTGGATTGAGGAAGAGTCAAACTTTCCCTCTTTCTGTTACTCCTTTTTGATACGCGCAACACGTGGAAATCTTCATTTCCAACTTTATATTCGTCTTATTATACCAAATTTCACCAAAAAAAGAGAGCCCTTACACTTAATTTTTTAAAGTTCGGACTCACTCTTTCTATGGAAAAATCACAACCATTCCTTGTATTTCTTGATATAGATACGTTTGACAACCGTCACACTAAGCATATAGAGGACGATAATAGCAAACAATAGAACAAAGTACAATCCATTGAGTTGGCTCAGCTTCAAGATAGAAGCCAAAGGACTATATGGAAGGGAGGTTACAAAGAAGGCTGCTGCTAGAGTCGTCACCACGACTGAGAAGGCTGGACGACTTTGGATAAATGGCAGTTTTGGTGAACGCAACATATGAATAACCATCGTTTGAGACCACATGGATTCGATAAACCATCCGGTTTGGAAAACCATGATAAAGGCTGCTGCATCTACTGCTCCATGGTTGTACCCATGACCTAAAATCATTGGGACAACAAGGAAGTAAAGAAGCATGTAGGTAATAATGTCAAATACAGATGAAATTGGACCGATCCAGGCCATGAAGCGCATGATGGAATTTGCTTCCCAGATACGAGGTTTCTTAAGGAAATCCTTATCGACATTGTCAAAAGGAAGGGCGATACAGGAAAGATCATAGAT
>JBKXCY010000127.1:0-4971 GCA_046994005.1 Streptococcus sp. | reverse complement strand
TCAGTTTGAGGGAGAAATCCTCGGTGGTTGTCTTGAGTCTCTCTATGATATTTTCGACAACTCTCTACACGCAGACAGCACAGACCTCTGCCAAAAATACAAACTTTTCCCTGACTTATCCGACTGGGAAGGAAAAATCCTCTTGCTAGAAACAAGCGAAGAAAAGCCTAAACCTGAAGACTTCAAAAAGATGTTGAGGACTTTAAAGGACACGGGTATATTCGAGGTCATCAGTGGACTCTTGGTCGGAAAACCTATGGATGAAACTTTCTATGACGACTATAAAGAAGCACTATTGGAGATCATTGATAGCAATATCCCGATTGTCTATAATCTGAATGTCGGACACGCAACTCCAAGAGCAATTGTCCCCTTCGGAGTCCACGCCCATGTAGATGCAACGGAGCAAGTCATTCGCTTTGACTATAACAAATAAAGCTGAGAAAAATTTCTCAGCTTTTTTCTATATTCTCATATACTCTAGTTACCTATACTAACTAACCACCGTTTTTCCATTCACAATCATTCTCATGGTCATTGACCAGGCCTGCTGCTTGTAGGTAGGACAGGACCGCAACGGGACCTGTAAACTTAAAACCACGCTTTTTGAGGTCCTTGGCTAGCTTCTCAGAAAGAGCTGTCTTCGCTGGAGCCTGTCGGTAATCTGGAACATCATTGACGATGGTTTTCCCATCGACAAAAGACCAAAGATAAGCATCAAACGATCCAAATTCCTCCTGGACTTGTAGAAAGGCTTGAGCATTGGCCCGTGTCGCATAGATCTTAGCACGATTGCGGATGATGGCTGGATTGTCTAACAAAGTTTCCAGTTCAGAGTCGGTCATCTCTGTGACGCGTTGAAGATGGTAAGCATGAAAAGACTCTCGGAAAGCCTGCCGTTTATTGAGAACCGTCTCCCAAGATAGTCCAGCCTGATAGGTCTCCATACAGAGTAACTCAAAAAGGGCCTGGTCATCATGGAGGGGCCGACCCCATTCTTCATCATGGTAAGCTACATATAACGGATTGGTCATTTTGACCCAGCCACAGCGTTTTGGCATCTTCTTCTCCTATTTCACCAACATCTTAAGAGCAGACTTGATGTAGTTTTCAGCAGTATCAGAAGTTCCTTCAAAGAATTTCTTGATTTTCTTAAGTTCCGTTGCCTTGTAGCCCAATGCCAACATGGCTTCCATAGCTTCTTCAAGGGCTTGGTTTTCTTCTGCAACTTTGGCTTTAGATTGGGCCGGTGCATCTTCTAGATCAAGATTGATCTTACCTTCTAGGTCCAAAACCATCTGTTGGGCTGTTTTCTTGCCGATCTTTGGAAACTTGGTCAAGTAGGTAATGTTCTTGCTTTCGATGGCTTGGACAAGGCCTGCATTATCGTCTGCAGCAATAATAGCTAGAGCTGAGACAGGTCCAATCCCAGAGACTGAGATCAAGTTTAAAAAGAGCTGTTTCTCTTCTTCGGTCGCAAAGCCATAGAGAAGGTGAGCATCTTCACGGACCACTTGGTGCAGGTAGACTTGCACCTCTTGATTCATTTTGCCAGAGTAGGCATAGGGATTGGCCACATGCAAGAGATAGCCGATTCCAGCTGTTTCTACCACAATGTATTTAGCGGTGATTTTCGTTAAAATTCCTTTAATGTATTCGTACATAATCTTCCTTTATTGTTTGATTAATATTTACCCAATTCCCGCAAACTGGTGTGATTTTCCTGAATGCGTCGGAACATCTTTTCCATATCCGACTTGGTAAAGTTGACCAAGACGGGACGGCCGTGGGGGCAGTTATAAGGGTTGTCACATTGGGACAGTTGGTAGATCAGATCCCGTGCGGAGTAATCGTCCAGTGTGTGATTGGCCTTGATAGAGCGTTTGCAGGACATCATGATAGCCAACTCCGCCCGGTATTTCTTAATGGACACTTCCTTGGTCAAGAGGAGCATGTCACACATTTCATAGATGCCCGACTCGATCTCTTCTTCCTTCATCCAGATCGGATGCTCCCGCAAGATCAACTGGTTGACTCCGTACTCTTCAAGATAAACTCCCACTTCCTCTAGGAGATGTTTGCGCTGTTGCAGGCGGATCAGATCGTCTGTAGGAAATTCAAAGATATAAGGCACCAGCAGTTGTTGTTGACTGCCGTCCACATCCCCGATACTCTCCCGGTATTCTTCGTATTTGACCCGCTCTTGGGCCGCATGTTGGTCGATGATATAGAGGCCCCCATTACCTTGGGCAAAGAGATAGGTCCCATGCATCTGACCAAAATATTCCAACTCTGGGAAGGTGGATGCTTCCTCTCCCTCCAGCTTGTCATAGGCCTTGTCTAGACTAGCCAGATCCAACTCTGGGTGATCCAGTTGGTCGTACTGAGGCGCCTTTCGCTCTGCAAACTTGATCGCGCTTGTCGGTTTTTCTACTGGATTTTCTTGGCTTATCGAATCAGTAGTATCCTCATCTGTTAGAGGTAGCTGAGGATCTGCCACCTCTGGCCGAAGCTTGAAATCTTGACTTTCGCGGTCATAATAAAGGCGGTTTTCTTTTAAAGGCAAGGTTGTCTGTACTGGCTTTTCTGTTCGGCGAATGGTCGATTTGGCTAGATTTTCTAGAGCATCCGGAATTAGGTCCTGCTCTTTCAGAGCATTCGCAATCGCTTGGGAGATCAAGGCCATCAGTTCTCGTTCTTTGGAGATACGCACTTCTTGCTTGGTCGGGTGAACATTGACATCCGCTAAGTAAGGGTCGATCTGGATATGAATGACCGCGAGCGGGAAGCGACCCACCATGAGTTTACTACCGTAGCCGTCTAAAATAGCCCGATTGAGCAAGAAATTCTTGATGTAGCGGCCGTTGATAAAGAGACTGATGTAGTTGCGATTGGCACGAGTCAATTCAGGCAAAGACACAAAGCCCGTCACTTCAAAATCCAGGTCGCGATTTTCAATGGCCACCATCTTCTTGGCAGACGCCAAGCCATAGACGCCCGCAATCGCTTGCCGGAGATTCCCAGTCCCTGCTGTTTTGGTCATTTCTTTTCCATCATTGATCAAAGTGAAAGCAATCTCTGGATGGGCCAAGCTTAAGCGATTGAGAATATCCACGATATGGGACAGCTCTGCCTGCTGGCTTTTTAAATACTTGAGACGAGCAGGGGTATTAAAAAAGAGATCTTCTACTGTAATCTTGGTCCCGACAGGGCTTGTCGCTGGCTCCAATTCCTCAATTTCACCACCCTTTGCGACCAATTTGGTCCCGTGGGCAGCTCCTTCTTGAGCCGTTAGAAGGGTTAGAATACTAACAGAAGCAATGGAAGGCATGGCCTCGCCACGAAAACCAAGCGTTCGAATGCGAAAAAGATCCGCTTGATTCTTGATCTTACTGGTCGCATGTCGACGAAGGGCCAGAGCGACCTCATCATGCGCAATTCCTTCTCCATTGTCTGTGATCCGAATCGACTTCAATCCTGCTTCTTCGATTTCAACGACGATCTGGCTAGCTCCAGCATCGATCGAGTTTTCAACCAATTCCTTGACCACACTAGCAGGTCGTTCAATTACTTCACCTGCCGCAATCTGGTTGGCTAGGACTTCTGGCAATTCAATAATCTGTGACATAGCTGCTCCTTTACCTTTTTTCACCGATACATGTAGCTCTATTATACCACAGATCCACAGGACTCCCTTTCTTAAAAAATGGAGACTGGCCCCATCTTCTTCCCTAAAAACCGCATAGGCAAAGAAAATGACCACATAAACAAATCCCCTTGTCTTCCCTTTGGAAAAAGTGTTTAATAGTAGTGTAAAGAAGGAGCCGGGCTAGCAGGCTAACCGACTTTACCTAAGGAGGGAGAAAATATCTTATGAAAGTAGAAGTACACATTGATTCCCACTTCCAAGAAGAAGCGGTGACGATTACAGCACCTACACTATCTACGCGTGTAGAGAGAATCCGTGACTTTGTGGAAGAATTGGATCAAAAAGGGCGCTTACGTGCCAAAAAGGATGGGGAGGCTTACCTGATCGAAAGCCAGCTATTCCAACGTTTTTACATTGAAAATCGGCAAGTGATTGGTGAGACCATGACAGATCAATTTATCCTGACTGGACCACTCTATCAACTATCTGAAGACTTACCAACCTTCTTTCTCAAAATTTCCCAATCTGAAATTATCAACACAAAAGAAATCGATCACCTGCACTTCACTAGTGGAGGATCGGTTCAAATCTATCTAAAAAATGGGAGCCTGACCTACTCCTCCCGTCGTTATTTAAAAGCCATTAAGGAGAAATTATCATGCTAAAACAATCATTTTCTGACGCCCTAAAAGGGATTCTCATCGGGCTCATTCTATCCATCTTCTTTTCCTACCACTTCTCACCTGAGTTGTACCTTCCCTTAAGTCCCAACTCTGCAGTCGGCCGCTGGATGTTCTTGCATCATGTTCACGGCTCACTGGTCATGCTCTATTGCGTCCTCGTTTGGGGTGCGATCGGGGTCCTCTTTAGCTTCGGAAGTCTCCTCTTTCAAAAAGACTGGAGCCTCTTACGGGCTACTCTGAGCCATTACCTACTCATGTTACTTGGGTTTATTCCCCTAGCTACCTTGGCCGGCTGGTTTCCAGCACGACTCGGATTTTACTTCTCACTCGTTGTCGAATTCACCCTCGTTTACGTGATCATCTGGTTGGTCTCTTATCATTTTTACAAAAAACAAGTACAAGAAATCAATCAAAGCATTACTAACCACTAAAAGAAAAGATCCTCGCCGTCACGAGGATCTGAAAGTGGAGATAAGCTGTTCTTTTATACAAATCTAATAAATTCTATAAAAATTATACTCGTTATAGTTATTCAATCATCTACTGAAACTTTCCGCTGTGAGAAAAGTGCCTGAAACACAAACGTTTCAGGCACTCGGGAGTTTTGAGACCTTAGGCTCAAAACTAAGTCATGGAACT
>JBKXCY010000126.1:0-4972 GCA_046994005.1 Streptococcus sp. | reverse complement strand
CACGTTGGTTTGCAAGCGCGGATGATGAGCCAAGCGATGCGCAAACTCGGAGCTTCAATCAACAAGACCAAGACCATTGCCATCTTTATTAACCAATTGCGTGAAAAAGTTGGGGTTATGTTTGGGAATCCTGAAACCACACCTGGTGGTCGTGCCCTTAAATTCTATGCTTCGGTTCGTTTAGATGTCCGTGGAAATACTCAAATCAAGGGGACTGGGGACCAAAAAGATACCAACGTTGGTAAGGAAACCAAGATCAAGGTTGTGAAGAACAAGGTAGCTCCACCGTTCAAAGAAGCCATGGTGGAAATCATGTACGGAGAAGGAATTTCACGTACAGGTGAATTGGTGAAGATTGCAACAGATTTGGATATCATCCAAAAAGCGGGTGCGTGGTACTCATACAATGGCGAAAAAATTGGTCAAGGATCTGAAAATGCTAAGAAATTCTTGGCTGACCACCCAGAAATTTTTGACGAAATCGACCACAAGGTTCGGGTTCATTTTGGTTTGATCGAAGAAGACGAAGCAGTGAAAACCCTTGATAAAACTGAAGAAGTAGCTCCTGTCGTAGAAGAAGTAACTCTAGATTTAGATGATGCGATTGAAATTGAAGATTAATTTTTTTCAAAATAGGTCGCTAGACTGATGGTTTTTGTGTTATAATTTAATACGATAGTATTATCGTGTAGCGAAAGGAGTGCATGCATGATTAAAATTTATACAGTGTCAAGTTGCACCAGCTGTAAAAAAGCAAAGACTTGGCTCAACGCTCATCAGCTAACCTATAAAGAACAAAACCTCGGTAAGGAAGGGATCACCAAAGAAGAATTATTGGATATCCTTACAAAGACTGAAAATGGAGTGGCAAGTATTGTCTCTTCAAAAAATCGATACGCTAAAAATCTAGGAGTGGACATCGAAGACTTGAGTGTCAATGAAGTCATTGACATCATCATGGAAACACCTCGTATTCTTAAAAGTCCGATCTTGGTAGATGACAAACGTCTCCAAGTGGGCTACAAAGAAGACGATATTCGTGCCTTCTTGCCACGATCAGTTCGAAATGTAGAAAATGCAGAAGCGCGGATGCGTGCAGCTCTTTAAAGCGATTGAAAATCAGAAACAATTTGTTTCTGATTTTTTCTTTTTAAAAATCGAAATGGAAAGCAGTTTACTGCGCCATTTTACCAAATCTATGATACAATATTTTAGAAAACAATAACTAGTAAGGAATGGAAAATGAAAAGGAAAATCTTCTTATTGGGTGCACTTGCCTTGTGTTTGACTGGATGCGGTCAAAAAAAACAAGCGAAAACGCCAAATTCAAGTGAACAAAAGGCAATCCAAGCAAAAGCAGAGCAACTGCAAAAGGATAATAAGAGTATCCTGCAAAAAGCTGAAGAAAATAAAGTCATCACTAGAACCTTTGTCTTTCCAAAAGATGACAAGGGGACACAACAGACGCAAATCGTCACCTATGTGGGGAATACCTTTAAAAAATTGGAGACCATCAATGTGACGGCAACCGATGAGGAGATGAAAAAAGGGATCCAACAGGTTGGAGTCGAGGAAGCGCAAAAGCAGTTGAGAGAATCCTTTAACAAGGACGATGCCTTTAAGGAAGCTTTGACAGTGCCAGGTTTCACAGCTGATTTGACCTTGGAAAATGAGAATGAATACAAGGTGACGATCACCTATGACTTTGAAGCGATGGATGTGAAGAAGGCAGAAGGCATGACTTACTTCAAAAACAATCACTTACCAGAGTTGTTGAAGTTGACACCGAGTCAATTTGCGGACAATCTTATCAATGCTGGAGCAAGTGAGCAAAAATAAAAAAACAGTTTAACTGAAATAGCTTAAAAATGCTTGAAAAAGCTGTAAAATCAAGGGCTTGACCGTTGTGGAAAACTCTTGATTATGGTATAATAGTAATATTCTAAGGAAAGAGGGTGTTCTTGTGGGATTTACAGATGAAACAGTACGTTTTAATCTTGATGATTCAAATCGTAAGGAAATTAGCGAGACCTTGAAAGATGTTTACTTGTCACTGGATGAAAAAGGCTACAATCCAATTAATCAAATCGTAGGATACGTACTCAGTGGTGATCCTGCCTATGTACCTCGTTATAATAATGCACGGAACCAAATTCGTAAATATGAACGAGATGAGATCGTGGAAGAATTGGTACGTTATTATTTGAAAGGGCAAGGAATAGACCTCTAATGAGAATTATGGGATTGGATGTTGGCTCAAAGACCGTCGGGGTTGCTGTGAGTGATCCTCTCGGTTTTACAGCTCAGGGTCTTGAAATCATCCAAATCGATGAAGACAAAAAAGAATTCGGTTTGGAGCGCTTAGCCGAATTAGTAGCTCAATACAAGGTAGACCGTTTTGTTGTAGGCTTGCCAAAAAACATGAACAACACCAGCGGACCGCGTGTGGAAGCCAGTCAGGCTTATGGCGCAATGATTGCTGAAAAGTTTGGGTTGCCAGTCGACTACCAAGACGAACGGTTGACGACAGTTGCTGCAGAGCGGATGTTGATTGAGCAAGCAGATATTAGCCGTAGCAAACGCAAAAAAGTTATTGATAAGTTAGCAGCGCAGCTTATTTTACAAAATTATTTAGATCGCAATTTTTAGAAAGAAAACGAGGAAGAATAGTATGGCACATGATCATAACCACGACCATGAAGAACGTGAATTAATCACATTGGTGGATGAACAAGGAAATGAAACCTTGTTTGAAATTCTTTTGACCATTGATGGCAAAGAAGAGTTTGGAAAGAACTATGTCCTTTTGATCCCTGCAAATGCAGAAGAAGATGAAAATGGCGAAGTTGAAATTCAAGCTTATTCATTTACAGAAAACGAAGACGGAACAGAAGGCGACCTTCAACCAATCCCAGAAGACTCAGATGCAGAATGGGATATGATTGAAGAAGTCTTCAACAGCTTTATGGAGGAGTAAAAATGTTCAGTGAACATTTTTACCCTTGCGCTAGAAACAAAGACCGCAAGTAAGTCCGGGGGATGTTTTTAGCCCTGCTTTAAGAAGTAAGAAAAAGCAGGAAGTCCGATGGACTTGCTGTAAAAATGCGAAAGAAATAACGACAAAAGAAAGGAGCGCAAACGTCAGAAGAGGTTTTGTCGCTTTTTTCTTTTAGGAGGAAGATGTGAATAAGATTGAGCAATGGATGAATAGTCGGATCGGTCTGAATTTTCGATCGGACCTGGATCGTATGGAGCAGGCAGTGAGCCTTTTAGGGAGGCCGGATAAGGCTTATCCGATTCTTCATGTGACAGGAACAAATGGGAAGGGATCCACAATCGCCTTTCTGCGTCAATTATTGATGGCTCATGGGAAGAAGGTTGGGACCTTTACTTCTCCTCATATGATCAGTATCCATGATCGGATTTGTATTGGGGATCAGCCAATTTCAGATGAAGATTTTACTCGGATTGGCCAAGAAGTCCAACAAATGGAGCAGACCTTGCTTCAAACCCAGGACCAACTCTCTTATTTTGAGATTATCTGCCTCATGGCTCTCTTGTATTTTAAGGAACAAGCTGTGGATGTGGTCTTGCTGGAAGTTGGCATCGGTGGGCTTCTGGATACGACCAACGTAGTGACGGGAGAGATCGCAGTGATCACTTCGGTTGGCCTGGATCACCAGGAAACACTGGGAGGGACGATTGCGGAAATCGCCCAGCAAAAGGCAGGAATCTTTAAGAAGGGCAAGAAAGCTGTGGTGGGTCCCTTGTCGGATGATGCTATAGCTGTTTGTCAAGAAAAAGCGAAGCAATTGGCTGTGGATCTCCATGCCTTCCAGAAAGATTTTGGCTTAGAGCAGGACCGTTTTTGGAATGAAAACGTGGATCTTGTCTTGCCGTCTCTGGGCTTGAAGGGTGATTACCAACGGGAAAATGCTGCAGTAGCTCTGGAGGCCTTTATTCTCTATATGGAGGGCCTAGATCAAGAAGTGGATATGGATCAGGTCAAGCTTGCTTTGCAAGAGACGCGGTGGCCGGGCCGTCTAGAGTTGTTTGGCGACCAGGTGTATCTGGATGGCGCCCATAATCCTCATGCTATGTTGCGCTTGATCGAGTTTGCCAATAGCTTAGCAGGAAAGCGCGTGAAGATTTTATTTGGGGCCCTCAAGCGAAAAGATTATAGCGGGATGCTCCAAACGCTTCAAGCGGGATTGCCGGAAGCTGAATTGATTTTGACGACCTTTCATTACGGTGAAGTGGTGGCACAAGGCGACCGACAAGACCTGCCCTATGTAGCGGACTACAAGGCCTATATCAAAGAATTTATGGATCAGAGTTCCCCAGATGAAGTCTTATTTGTCACAGGATCCTTGTATTTTATTGCAGAAGTAAGGGCATTTTTATTAGAGGGGTAAACAATTGACCTAAAGACTTTCTTGGCGTATACTGGTGGTAGATAGTATACGGTTATGGCGAAAGGAGTCGATCTTAATGAAAAAAATCATGTCTATACTGACCTTGGCGGTAGCTCTTTTCCTGACTGCTTGTAGCCAGCAAGAAAAAGCAACACAGACTTCGAGCAAACAGACGTCAACTTCATCACAGACTATGACTTCGGCGAGTGAAGAACAGAAAGAAGGAGTGTCCATAGATGGCAGTTATCGAGGACAGGACGAGGGAAATACGATCCTCTTAGTTGTGACGGGGCAAAAAGGCACGTTTACGGTGCAAGATGCTGATGGCGAAGAAGAAACCAAAGAGGTCAGTATTGATTCGGTCAATCAATCCATGCGTATCGGGGATGAGCCTTATCGCTATCGGATCGAAGGAGATCAGTTATCTCTAGAAGATCTGGAGCAAGCAGAGGATGATCAAGGGATTATCGTTTTAACCAAGCAATAAGGGACGAAACAAAAGAGAGGCTGGGACAAAAGTGTACTGACCCCAAAAAGTTAGACAATTAATTTATCCA
>JBKXCY010000125.1:0-4980 GCA_046994005.1 Streptococcus sp. | reverse complement strand
ATCTAAAACAGAAAAAGGATAAGCATTTTTTACTTATCCTTTAGTTCGTTCATATTTTTTTAAAACACCATTTCTTGACCATTTTCTGTCACTTGGTAAGTCCCGTCAGCAAGATTGATTCGGGCTACTGCTGTGGCGGTCTGGTCCTTGTTTTGGCGCGTGATGACAATGGTATGTTCATCTGGTGTTTCCACTTCAATGCTTCCTTCTAGGTCAAAAGCTTGCGAGTTGTTCCGGAAACTAAAGAGCTTGAGAAGGGATTGCACGACCGGTCGCTCTACTTCTTGAGCAATTTCTTCATTGCTGTAGTAATGACGGTTGATATTGCGACCTTCCTTGGTGTTTTCTAAGAGTTCCAAATCATTCTTCCCAGCTAGGAATCCAACATAATAAACTTGTGGAATGCCTGGCGCAAAGGCTTGAATCAAGCGGGCTAGGAAGTACTTGCCATCGTCATCTCCAAGCGCTGAATAGTAGGTCGAATTGATTTGGTAGATGTCCAAGTTGTTGTATTCTGCTGTTGAATATTTGCGTTTCACATTTGCTCCAACCTTATAAAGCTCATTTGAAGCATAGTCAATCTCTTCATCAGTCAAGATATCCTTGACATCGACCACCCCAATCCCGTCATGGGTGTCCAGCGTCGTGAACTGCTTCATCGGACTCATCTTCAACCACTTGGCAAGGCGATCCACTTTTGAACTATAGAGGCTATAGAGAGTCACCATTGGAAGCGCGAAGTCATAGACATAATAGTCGTGATCGGCAATCTTAAATTGGATGGAATAGTGCTCATGAATCTCTGGAAGAAGCTCAGCACCGTAGCCTGCTGCCATATCGCGCACCTTATCCAACAAATCCCAAATGTCTGGTTCCACAAAGAAATCATTGGTGTCCAATTTCTTGACCGCATAGGCAAAGGCGTCTAAACGAATGAGGTCACAGCCATTGCTCGCCAGGTGTTCGATGGTCTTGCGAATAAAGTCCATGGTCACTTCCTTGGTCACGTCTAGGTCAATCTGCTCTTCCCCGAAGGTATTCCAGAGATGCTCAGTTGTCCCATCCGCAAAGGTAATTTCTTGCTTGGGAGCTCGATCTTTGCGCTTATATATTAAGTCAACGTCTGCTTGAGTCGGACGATTCTCCGGCCAGAACTTGTCCCAGTTGAGGAAGAGATCTTTGTAGGCACTTTGGTCGTGCTTTTCTTGGTAGTCCTTGTAGTATTTAGATTGACGAGAAATGTGATTGATCATAAAGTCAAACATAAGATAGTACTTGTCGCCCAAGCGTTTGACATCTTCCCAATCTCCAAAGGCTGGATCCACTTGGTCATAGTCCACAGGCGCAAAGCCACGGTCACCAGTTGAAGGGAAAAATGGCAAGAGGTGAACCCCACCTACTGCATCCCCAAAATATTTCTCCAGATTTTCATAGAGATCCTTAAGGTTATTTCCCAAGCTATCTGAGTAAGTAATTAACATGGTCTTGTTTTGAATTGGCATAATGGTTTCCTTTTCTTTATTTGAAAGCCAAGTCTGAAGAGACCTGGCTTTCTTGAGTTTTTCTATTTTAGAATTGCTTCCTAGGATACGATTGAAATCAGCAAGCTGAATCGTCCCTTTGTATCTGGAATTGAACACGCCCTAAGCTCTGTGTGAAAAAGATGAATCTTCCAAGAAGCCAAGGCTTCTTATTCAGATTCCCTATTTTTCCACAGCCGTTACTACTTCAGTAGTCTACGGATGTGGACGCCTTTGTGTGCACTGTGAGCTTTTGACGAGCTTTGTATCTTATTATTTCACTGCACCGTTGCTCATTCCTGCGATGATATGGCGTTGGAAGAAGAGATAGACAATGGTGATACTGATAATGCCGACCACGTAAGAAGCAAAGCTTGGTCCGTAGTCGTTGAAATATTGGCCTGCGTAGTTGTATTGGAACAATGGCAGAGTCCACATTTTGGAATCCCGGTTCAAGACAAGGAGTGGCAACATAAAGTCATTCCAGAACCAAAGGGCATTGATGATCATGGTTGTCGCATGCATGGGTTTCATCATTGGGAAGATGATGCGGAAATAGGTTGTAAATTTATTAGCCCCATCGATCTCTGCTGCTTCATCCAGACTTTCTGGAATCGAGATTTTGATATAGCCGACATAGAGGAAGAGGGTCTGTGGAATCGCATAGGTCAAGTAGAGCAAAATCAAACCAAAGGTGTTAGCCAAACCGAGTTTACTCATCATAACGGTAATTGGAATCATGATGACTTGGAAAGGTACGAAAATCCCAAGGATTAAAAGGGTGTACATGATAGTAAAGGCTTTTCTCTTACTCATATTGCGTGCGATGGAGTAGGCCGCCATAGGAATAAAGATCATTACTGCAAGTAAAGACAAGACAGTGATAACGACTGAGTTCCAGTAATAGCCTCCGATCCCATCCGCTAAGAGTCGGCTAAAGTTGTCCCATGTGAAGTTGGTTGGAAATCCAAAGAAATTGTCTACGATATCCTTAGTGGGTTTGAAGGAACTAAAGAGGGTAGCAAGGAGTGGCACTAAAATTAGAACCGATCCTAGAATCAATAGAATGTATTTGCCAATCAGGGCTTTTCTTTCATCTTGTTTCATCGTGCTTCTCCTCTTAAATTTCAAATTTCTTAGATACTCTCAATTGGATGATTGAAATCACTACAATCAAGAAGAACAAGATTACGGCAATGGCATTAGCATAACCGAATTGGTTGTTTTTAAAGGCATAGTTATAAACCAAGAGCCCAAGTGAAGTTGTGGCATTGTTTGGACCACCACCGGTCATGGCAAAGACTTGGTCAAAGGCAGTCAGCCCACCTTTTAGGGCTAGGATAAAGACCATAGAGACACTTGGTAGCAAGTAAGGCAATTCAATGTTCCAGAAAACTTGCTTGCTAGTCGCGCCATCGATCTTCGCAGCTTCTGTAATCTCAGTTGGGATGGATTGCAGACCTGCTAGGAAGATAATGATAGGCATAGCCACCCCTTGCCATAGAAGGACAAAGACAGCCGCAAAGATTGCTCCCCACTTAGTCCCTAAAAGACTGGTTTGGAGAAATTCTATATGAAGGGCATTCCCAATCGCTGGAAGACCATAGTTGAAGACTTGCTTGAAGATCAAAGCTACTGTCAAACCAGACAAAACAGCTGGGAAGAAGAACCATGCACGGAAGAAGGTTTGACCTTTGATTTTAGAGTTCAAGACACGCGCAATGAAGATCCCAAGTGCAATCTCACCAACCACCATGGCAATGGTGATGATTGCGGTAAATCCAATCGCATTCATGAATTTTGGATCCATGAAGAGGAGTTTAAAGTTGTTCAAGCCGACAAACTTGTAGTTATACGTCAAACCTGTCCAGTTGGTAAAACTGTAAAAGGCTCCTTGGAACATCGGCACATAGAAGAAAATTGCTTGTAACAAGAGGGGAATGACCACAAAAGCCCATGCCCAATATTTTTGTAATACTTTTTTCATAGTCTGTCTACTCCTAATCCACATCCGCTTTCATCGGGTTAAAGAAGGCATTCAAATCATTGACCATTCCTTGTTTATCACCTGTCAAGACATAGTTCATGGTCAAGGTATGGAAGTCTGCTTCACTGGTCCAGTATTGTTGCAACCAGACCAAGTGACGATCCGTAAAGGCATATTTGGTCATCCCAGCAAGCGGTGAATCCTCTCCTGCTTGTTTGACCCCTTCGATCGCTGTTGGAGATCCGTCCACATCATAGTACTTTTGCATGACTTCTGGACGGGTCATGTATTCCACAAAGGCATTGGCTTCTTTTGGATGTTTGGTAGTAGCTGAGATAGACCATGCCAAGTCACCTGCACCAACGGTTAAGCTTTGTCCTTTTTCTTTTCCTGGAATCATGAAGGTTCCAATCTTAAAGTTCGGTTTTTGTTCATTAATCGCTGTGATGGCCCAAGACCCATTTGGTGTCATGAGGACATCCCCACGTGCGAAGGCTCCGATGACATCGGTATAGCCAGCACCTTCCCAGTTCTTTTGCTTCGAACCTTTAATGCGAAGAATATCCATCACCTTGATGTCATCTTTCATAATCGGATCAGTCAATTTAATAGCATTTGGTTGAGAATAACGAAGGTATTGATTGGCTTCTTTTCCTCCACCTGCTGCTGTCGCAAAGGCTAATTGATTGTAACCATTGAGTGTCCAAGCATCTGCACCTGCAATTCCAAATGGTGTTTGTCCTTTAGCAACGATGTCTTTGACTAACTGTTCAAATTCATCCCAGGTTTCAGGAACCTTCAAGCCCAGTTCTTCGAATTTATCTTTGTTGTAATAAATTCCATAAGCATTGGCTGTAAAGGGAACGTTGTAGACTTTTCCGTTCACGGCATATTTTTCAGCATAGCCATTTTTCACGCGTTTCAGATAGTCTTTATTGGACAAATCTTCGAAGACACCTGCTTTTGCCCATTCTTGCAGTTCGATGGACTGTGGGTAAATATTGACCACATCAGGCACATCTCCTGCAAGGACACGTGTTTTCAATACTTCACCACCGTTCGGTACATTGACAACTTTGACCTTGACCTTTGGGTTTTCCTTTTCAAAATCACGCGCGATTTCTTCCAAAGTTTTAGTCATTTCTTTTTTCTGGTTGAAATACTCGATGGTCACTGTGCCATCCGCCGATTTACCATTGTTGGAGCAAGCACCGAGCCCAAACAAGGCTAAGCCTGTTGTCGCAAGAAGTCCGATTTTTTTATACCATTTCATTTGGCTGTCTCCTTTTATTTTTTGACAAAAACATATTGTTTAGTGAGGAAATCTCCCTGAGGAAGAACGACGGTTAAGCCGGCATACATGAGCTCAGCTCCTGAATAGACTTGGTTGGTCCCTTCTAAGCTATAGAGCGCATCTTCTTCCAATCCTTTGAGCTTCAGAGTCGGCTCGATTTCCTCAACCGTTGATAAGAC
>JBKXCY010000124.1:0-5080 GCA_046994005.1 Streptococcus sp. | reverse complement strand
TGTTCCGTACACAATTGCGTGCCTTGCTTCGTGCATCTGTTCACGGTAAATTGCGGATCATGTTCCCAATGGTTGCCTTGTTGACTGAGTTCCGTACAGCTAAGGGTATTCTTGAAGAAGAAAAGGCTAAATTACTTGCGGAAGGTGTTGCTGTTGCAGACGATATCCAAGTAGGGATCATGATTGAAATCCCAGCTGCAGCAATGCTTGCGGATCAATTTGCTAAAGAAGTTGATTTCTTCTCAATTGGTACAAACGACTTGATCCAATACACAATGGCTGCTGACCGTATGAACGAACAAGTTTCATACCTTTACCAACCATACAACCCATCTATCCTTCGTTTGATCAACAACGTGATCAAAGCGGCTCACGCTGAAGGCAAATGGGCTGGTATGTGTGGTGAAATGGCCGGTGACCAAACTGCCGTTCCACTTCTTGTCGGAATGGGCTTGGATGAGTTCTCTATGTCAGCGACATCTGTCCTTCGTACACGTAGCTTGATGAAGAAACTCGACACAGCTAAAATGCAAGAATACGCTAACCGTGCTCTGACTGAATGTTCAACAATGGAAGAAGTTCTTGAACTTTCAAAAGAATACGTGAACGTAGACTAAGAGTCGATCAAGACTAAGACAAATTTGTCTTAGTCTTTTTTTACATTGTACATAAAAATGTTCATTTTATTCGTAATAAACTAGTTAGTAATAAAAATAGTGATTTAAATGTTCGGTTTTTTGTTTAATTTTCCTCGTATATATAGTATAATCGTAAGTAAGATTAGGAGGAAAGCGAAGGAATGAAGTAAAAGGTTCGGGAAAGAAAATGGAAAAAATTTTCCTGATAATTTTACATGATTTTACAGGAATCAACTTGAAAATTAAGTGATTTTATAGTAAAATAAAACCAAATAGAAAACGCTTTCAAAAAACAAAGAGGTGAGTATATGGATAGAAGCACAGACTTATGGACATTTGGAAGAGGGGATAATTTCCATCTTCAAGAGTACTTAGGAGCTCATAAGGAAACAAGGGGAGAACTAGAAGGCTTTACCTTCCGCGTTTGGGCTCCCAATGCTCAGGCTGTGGATCTGCTTGGTGATTTCACTGATTGGGAAGCTCATAAAATTCCAATGGTTCGTAATGAAGGAGGCGTCTGGGAAGTCTTCTGTTCCGATGCAAAAGAGGGAGATATTTACAAGTATTTGGTGACTCGACAAAATGGTCATCAGGTGCAAAAAATTGATCCTCTAGCGTTATGGATGGAAAAGAGACCCAATACAGGATCTATTATCAAGACCATTCCAGAGAAAAACTGGAAAGATGGTCTCTGGAGAGCACGCCGTAAAAAACTTGGTTTTAAGGAACGACCTGTTAATATTTACGAGGTTCATGCAGGATCGTGGAAACGAAATGAGGATCACAGTTCCTATACCTTCAAACAACTAAAAGAAGAATTGATTCCATATTTGGTGGAGATGAACTACACCCACGTGGAATTTATGCCAGTGATGGCCCATCCATTGGGCTTGAGTTGGGGCTATCAGCTCATGGGATATTTTGCACTGGAGCAGACTTATGGTAGCCCAGAAGAGTTTCAAGACTTCGTGGAAGAATGCCACCTCAACAATATCGGAGTGATCGTGGATTGGGTGCCAGGACATTTCATCATCAATGATGATGCCTTAGCTTATTATGATGGAACACCAACCTTTGAATACCAGGATGAACATCGTGCCCATAACTACGGATGGGGAGCCTTGAACTTCGATTTAGGGAAGAATCAAGTCCAGTCATTCTTGATTTCTAGTTTGAAGTTTTGGATTGATACCTATCATTTAGATGGGATTCGGGTCGATGCTGTGAGCAATATGCTCTATCTTGACTACGATAGTGGTCCATGGACACCAAATATTGATGGTGGAAACCTCAACTACGAAGGCGTTCATTTCCTTAGAAGGTTGAA
Source organism: Streptococcus sp. (assembly GCA_046994005.1). Lineage (GTDB taxonomy): Bacteria > Bacillota > Bacilli > Lactobacillales > Streptococcaceae > Streptococcus. Next base: position 3,115 of record JBKXCY010000124.1, on the reverse strand, counting down.
TGCGATTATCAAGAACGAACACCCAGATGTCATGATGATTGCAGAAGAAAGTTCTGCTGGTCAAAAGATCACGGGTCCTGAAGAAGAAGGTGGACTTGGCTTTGACTATAAATGGAATATGGGTTGGATGAATGATATCCTTCGATTCTACGAAGAAGATCCCGTCTACCGGAAATTTGACTTTAACCTGGTAACCTTTAGTTTCATGTATGCATTTTCTGAAAACTTCTTACTACCATTTTCACACGATGAAGTGGTGCATGGTAAGAAGAGTTTGATGCATAAGATGTGGGGAGATCGTTACAATCAATTTGCTGGACTCCGTAACCTCTTGACCTATCAGATTTGCCATCCAGGTAAGAAATTACTCTTTATGGGTTCAGAATTTGGTCAATTTTTGGAATGGAAGTCAGAAGAGCAACTGGAATGGGGCAATCTAGAGGATGAAATGAATGCGAAGATGCGTCGTTTCACTTCCCAGATTAATCATTTCTACAAAGAACACAAAGAATTGTGGGAGATTGATGATAGCTTTGATGGCTTAGAGATTATTGATGCAGATAACCGGGATCAGAGCGTCTTGTCTATGGTCCGGAAGAATCGTAAAGGTGATCTTTTGGTGTGCGTCTTCAATATGGCACCAGTGGAACGCAAGGACTTTACGATTGGTGTGCCTGTATCAGCGGTCTATGAAGAAATTTGGAATACAGAATTAGAAGAATGGGGAGGTGTCTGGAAAGAGCACAATCCGATAGTTCAGTCTCAAGATGGACTGTGGAAGGATTATGAACAAACTTTGACCTTTACTTTGCCGGCTTTAGGGGCTAGCATATGGAAGGTGAAACGGAAGGTTCGCAAAACGAAATCTAAAACATCAGATAAAAAATGATGATCGGTTGACTCTAAGGGAGTCCAAGCTTTAAAAAGAGGAAGTAGTCAATGAAGAATGAAATGCTCGCTTTAATTCTTGCCGGAGGGCAAGGAACACGTCTTGGAAAATTAACCAAAAACATCGCGAAACCTGCGGTTCAATTTGGTGGGCGCTATCGGATTATCGATTTTGCTCTCTCAAACTGTGCCAACTCAGGAATTCACAATGTTGGTGTGATTACACAGTATCAACCACTTGCCCTTAACAGCCATATTGGGAATGGTTCCAGCTGGGGCTTGGATGGAATCAATACGGGTGTGTCTATTCTCCAACCTTATTCAGCTAGTGAAGGAAATCGGTGGTTCGAAGGAACTAGTCATGCGATTCTCCAAAACATCGACTATATCGATAGCATCAATCCAGAATATGTCTTGATTCTATCTGGAGACCACATCTACAAGATGGATTACGATGACATGCTTCAAGCGCACAAGGATAATAACGCAAGCTTGACTGTTGCCGTTTTAGATGTTCCTTTGAAGGAAGCAAGCCGTTTTGGAATCATGAATACAGATGCCAATAATCGGATTGTCGAATTTGAAGAAAAACCAGCTGAACCAAAATCTACCAAGGCTTCTATGGGGATTTACATCTTTGACTGGGCTCGTCTGCGCAATATGTTAGTTGCTGCTGAAAAGAGCGATATCGATATGTCAGACTTCGGTAAAAATGTCATTCCAACTTATCTAGAATCAGGCGAAAGTGTTTATGCTTATGAATTCAATGGTTATTGGAAAGACGTTGGTACGATTGAGTCTCTTTGGGAAGCCAATATGGAATATATCGATCCAAATAATGCCTTGGATAGTCGCGATCGTCACTGGAAAATCTATTCACGCAACCTCATTTCTCCACCGAACTTCTTTGGGGAACATGGCCACATCGAAGATTCTCTTGTCGTCGACGGTTGTTCGGTAGACGGTACAGTCAAACACTCCATCTTATCAACAGAAGCTCAAGTTCGTGAAGGAGCAGTTGTCGAAGATGCTGTGGTGATGAGCAATGCCATTATCGGTAAAGGAGCTGTTGTGAAACGCGCGATTATCGGAGAAGGCGCAGTCATTGCAGAAGGTGTCGTGATTGATGGAACAGAGGAAGTACAAGTTGTCGGTTACAATGAAAAAGTGGGGGTAGCAACAGATGAAGATTGATAAATATTCAGCCATTTTAGGAAATACAGTTGGGTATCATGATATGTCCACTTTGACCAGCCATCGTCCGGTAGCATCCCTACCGTTTGATGGGAAATACCGCTTAATCGACTTCCCATTGTCTAGTCTTGCAAATGCTGGTATTCGTAGTGTTTTTGGGATTTTCCAACAAGAAAATATTAGTTCGGTCTTTGACCATATTCGTTCAGGTCGTGAGTGGGGCTTGTCTACTTTATTGAGCCACTATTACCTCGGAATCTATAATACTCCAGTTGAAAATACAACGGTAGGGCCAGAATACTACCAACAATTGTTGACCTATTTGAAACGGTCTGGTTCTAATCAAACAGTTGCTTTGAACTGTGATGTATTAATGAATATTGACCTCAATCAGATTTTCCACCTTCATAATACCATTGATCGTCCGATTACAGTGGTTTATAAAAAGTTGCATCTGCAAAACATTTCTGAAGTAAATGCTGTCTTGGAAATTGATGAAACAGACCATGTTACAGAGCAAAAACTTTTTGATGGTAAGGATCCTGATGAAGTCTACAATATGTCAACAGATGTCTTTATTGTAGATACTCCTTGGTTGATTGAAAAAATTGAAGAAGAAGCCAAGAAAGAATACCCACAAAAATTACGCTATATCTTGCGTGATTTGGCAGTGGAATACAATGCTTTTGCCTTTGAATATACAGGCTACCTTGCCAATATTCATTCAGTGGAATCCTACTACCAGGCAAACTTGGATATGTTGGAAAACCAAAAATTCATGAAGCTCTTTTCACCAAATCAAAAAGTGTATACGAAAGTGAAGAATGAAGAACCAACGTATTATTCCAAGACTTCACATATTAAATCGTCTCAATTTGCTTCGGGTAGTATTGTAGAAGGAACCGTTGAACGCTCCGTTGTTTCACGTCGAGTACACCTTCATCAAGGTTCAGAGGTCCGCAGTAGTCTTCTCTTCCCTGGTGTGGTGGTTCGTGAAAATGCAATCGTTGAACATGCTATCCTGGATAAGGGT
>JBKXCY010000123.1:0-5111 GCA_046994005.1 Streptococcus sp. | reverse complement strand
ACTACGCTGATTTCATCAGCTTTTACAGCCCTACTCAACAGTGCGGAGGTGGGACGATGAAATCGAATTCTAACGAATTACCGATTACTGTCCCACTCTCTTTTAGTTTAGATGTTGTATGATGAACTCAATTAGTTTCATGATTTGTGTAAAGAACCAAGGCAGAAACAGAAGAGCTAGGAAGGTAACATGCCACTTCCAATAGAGTGAAACCAAGCCAACGGTTTCTCGAATCCAAGCGGATGGGAGATAGTAAAAAGCTGTTCTCGAACCGATACTTCGACCAGGTATTTTCAATCGTCTCATAAAGACACCTGCACGGAGCGCGTGAAAAGAATTGGTCACCACAAGGACTCGCTTGCCAAGCCCCTCTTCTTCAAGGATACGCTTGCTAAAGATCAGGTTTTCAAAAGTAGTACGAGAGCGATTCTCGATGAGAATGGCGTCTTCCGGAACCCCGTGTTCCATCAGGTATCCGGCCATCGCTTCCGCCTCAGAGATCAGCTCATCTGATCCTTGACCACCAGAAACAATCAGCTTTGGTCGTTCCTCAAACTGCTCATAGATGGCCTTTCCCTTCTCAAGACGCTGGGCCAAGAGTGGGGGAACCTTGTCTCCGATCAAACCTGAGCCAAGGATGATGATGGCGTCTGGTTCTTTGCGAACCGGAAAGAGATTGCAAAAGGTCCCATAGGATACATAAGAGAGGTAGAGAAAGGTCATGTAAAACAGGGCAAAGTCAGTCAGATAGATGAGGATGTCATTCCCTGGGAAATAGGGTAGAAAATGTAGTGCCAAAGCTCCGATAATAAACAGTCCATAAAGCAGAGAGAGGAGGTTGGCCAGTCTTTTTCCTTCAAAAAGCATCATTTGACGGCCGTTAAAAAGGAGAAAGATAGATGAGAAAATAATGCTGAGAAAAACGAGGATGGAAATCACTACAAAGACAATCATTGCAATTTGTTGATTAAACCATAGCTCAGTTCGAACGACTAGTAGAAATGCAGAAATCAGTAGAAGAAGCCCCAGGTTTATCGAAAAGAGATAAGCATTGAAAAGCCTTCTGCGATCACTCATAAAGAACAATAAAAAAATAAGAGCTGGAAATAACCAGAATAGATATAGATACATGTTTTGCACCTCGTAAAATCTTACATCCATTGTACCATAATGACTGATAGAACTAGCGGATTGTTCATGCAAATAAGTTGCTTTCTTCAAATGAATTTGATAAAGTTAAGATTATCGTTTTTTTAAGGAGATCGTATGTTACGAAAAGGTTCCCTGACAGGTTTATTACTGTTTGGTATTTTTTTTGGTGCTGGAAACCTGATTTTCCCACCGACTCTTGGTGCTTTATCGGGTAATCAATTTTGGCCAGCTATTGCTGGGTTTGTCCTTTCAGGCGTGGGAATTGCCATTGTGACCTTGATTATCGGTACACTTAATCCCAAAGGATATATTGATGAGATTTCTCGTAAGATTTCACCTGTTTTCGCGATTGTATACTTAGTTGCGCTTTATCTTTCGATTGGTCCTTTCTTTGCCATTCCAAGAACGGCGACGGTATCTTTCGAAGTGGGGATAGCCCCCTTATTAGGTGGAATGAATGCCAGTTTAGCACTTTTCATTTTTACCCTGGTCTACTTTTTGCTAGCCTTTCTGATTGCTTTGAATCCATCTAAGATTCTAGATCGGATCGGTCGTATTTTGACCCCGATCTTTGCGATTCTCATTTTGATCGTGGTCGTTCTTGGGGCTCTGAAATACAGTGGACACGCTCCAATGGTGGCCACCAAAGCCTATCAGGCTTCTGCCTTTGGGCAAGGATTTTTAGAGGGGTACAATACCTTGGATGCCTTGGCATCTGTTGCCTTTAGTGTGATCGCAGTGACTACCTTGAATCAACTTGGATTTTCAAGTAAGAAAGAATATATCAAGACCATTTGGTTGGTTGGAATTGTTGTAGCCCTTGGTTTTAGTGTGCTGTATATTGGCTTAGGATATCTGGGAAATCATTTTCCAATTCCAGCTTCTGTTATGGCATCTGATACCAATAAAGGGGTGTATTTATTATCAGAAGCGACCAAAGCGATCTTTGGTCCGACTGCTCAGATTTTCCTAGCAGGAATGGTGACGGTAACTTGCTTTACCACAACAGCTGGTTTGATCGTCTCTACCAGTGAATTCTTCCATAGCACTTTCCCTAAGGTTTCTTACAAGGTCTATGCAAGTGTCTTCACTCTGATTGGTTTTGCGATTGCCAACCTTGGCTTGAATACCATTATTGCTTTCTCATTGCCAGTCTTGATGATTCTTTACCCAATCACCATTACCATTGTATTGATTGTGATAGTGAATAAATTTGTGGCTCTTTCAAAACCAGGAATGCAACTGACTATTTTCTTGGCCAGCTTGGTCTCTCTTGCAAGTGTTCTGGCAAGTACCTTTAAAATTTCACTAGTAGAAAAGGGGATTGCTTTGCTTCCATTTGCGGCTCAATCTCTTCCATGGTTAGTGCCAGTAGTCATCGGGATTCTTTTATCGCTCGTATTACCAAATAAACAAACGGCAGAAGAATAAGTTATATTAAAAACTCTAAAGGTTTGTGCTTTAGAGTTTTTCTTTTGAAACTAGTATCTAAATCCAAACTTTAGTAAAAAAACGTAGCAGAAATTTTTATTTTTTGTCAGTCAATGTTATACTGAATGTAGCATATCAATATACGGAGTGAACTATGAATCCAATCATTTTTTCATTGACAGTTTTTCTTGCGGGTATTCTGTCTTTCTTTTCTCCCTGTGTCTTTCCTTTGCTGCCGGTTTATATTGGAATCTTGCTAGGAAGTGATCAGGAAAAGGCTATCCGATTGTTCGGGAAAAAAATTCGCTGGCATGGCTTGCTGAAAACCCTTTGTTTTATTGCAGGTATTTCTGTTATTTTCCTCCTCATTGGTTTTGGAGCGGGCTTGCTTGGAAAGATCATGTACACCAATTGGTTCCGTTATCTGATGGGAGCCCTCATCATTATCCTTGGTCTTCATCAAATGGAAGTCTTTCATTTTCATTTCCTTGAAAAGCAAAAATCAGTAGATTTTGGAGCCAACAAACAGAAGAATGAATTGTTTTCAGCTTTTCTCCTTGGTCTTGGCTTTAGTTTTGGTTGGACGCCTTGTATTGGTCCGGTATTAGGATCAGTTCTTGCTTTAGCAGCATCAGATGGGCAAGATGCTCTTATGGGAGCTATTTATCTCCTTGTTTATACATTGGGAATGGCCCTTCCGTTTTTACTTTTGGCCTTAGCATCTAGTCTGATCCTACCTTATTTTAATCGTCTCAAACCCCATTTGTTATTGCTGAAGAAAATCGGCGGAGCCATCATTATTCTAATGGGAATTCTCTTACTTTTGGGACAATTGAACAGTTTGTCATCTATCTTTTCATAAAATAATCCGGAGGTTTAACGCATGATGAAAGGTTTTAAATACGCTTGTTTCTCAGTACTTTCTCTAGCTTTGCTGGCAGCTTGTTCCATGAATCAATCCAGTGAGAGTAGTATGGGCAATCAGCCAACAATGAATACAACAACGAATAAGAATCCTTTGGTAGGAAAAGACGCTAGTGACTTTGAACTAAAGGATATGAAGGGGAATACGGTTAAACTTTCAGACTACAAAGGGAAGAAGGTTTATTTGAAATTTTGGGCAACCTGGTGTGGCCCTTGCCGGCAAAGTATGCCTGAACTAGAGAAATTGGTCAAGGATACGGATAGAGACTTTGAAATTCTGACCATTATGGCACCAGGACTCCAAGGTGAAAAAACAGAAGAAGAATTCGTCAAATGGTTTGATCAACAAGATTACAAGTCCGTACCGGTCTTGTACAATCCAGACGGTTCTGCATTTGCAGATTATCAGGTTCGCTCTATTCCTACAGAAGTCTTTATAGACAGTCATGGGAAAATTGGACATGTCCAATTAGGGGCTATTTCAAACGACGATGCTAAGAAGATTATCAAAGACTTACAATAAAAAAATGAAGCACGAAGCTTCATTTTTTTATTAGTTGCTTGCACCAGAAGTTGCATCGGCATCTCCGTGCCCTCCGTCACCATGTCCTCCAGCATCAGAAGCACCAGAAGTTGCATCTGCACTACCGTGTCCACCAGCAGGAGCAAATGGACCGCTTCCGCCAACTAGACGTTGGCCGGTTGTTTGCAGGTACCAGTCCAACCATGGTTTGAAGTTGAAGACAATCTCATTGATACCAGCGTATGAACCATCTTCATAGTACATAGCTTGGTAGTTGTGAGTGTTGATCACGCCTTCAGGAGATCCTGGAACAATGGTCCGAACGTATTCTTGATTTCCATTGCGAAGGGTACCAATGACCCATTCCACGTTTTTCATACGTGCTGGTGGTAGGGAGCCATGAACGGTTGACATCCGGCTACCAGATTGAGATGGTATACGTTTGGCAAACATGGTATCTGGATCTTGATGGGCATTGTTGTAATAGAGGAATTGGTTGTTATCATCGGCATAGGTCAACTCAAATGGCATGGCCTTCAAGAACATATTAATTTGGTCAACGGTTAGGATACCGTGGTCGAGTTTGACATAAGTATCGCCAGAAACGGCCCCTGTGATTTCAGCTACTTTTTCTACCCAATCTGGATCGTCAGGATCGACTTCAGTAACAGTTGTAGCAATTGGATGATTACAATCTAAATCTTCTGGTTCAATTGGTTTTGGTTTTTTCAATTTAGATACAACCTCAACGTATTTCATAAAATTATCCAAGCAGGTTTCAAGGAATTTGACGGTTCCCTCATTGATGATATTGCCGTCTTCGTCAAAAGCTTCTTTCGCTTTTCCAAGAAGGAATTCATTTCCTGGAAGAGTATAAGCATTGACACCTGGGGCATCGAGGATCTTACGGAGGTGAACTTGCGCACGTGAAGTCCCTTGGTCATAGTAAGAAGCACCAACGATCATAACGGGTTTGTTTTCAAATGGATGCACCTCGAAAGAGAGCCATTCAAGAACAGACTTGAGAGCAGCAGAGATCGTATGGTTGTGCTCTGGAGTGGCAATGATGACACCATCTGCT
>JBKXCY010000122.1:0-5218 GCA_046994005.1 Streptococcus sp. | reverse complement strand
TCTTGAAACTTTGGTAGTTTCGAGCGATGATGATCTTACCAGTTTGGAAGAGTTCTACCAATCCGATCGCAGACACAATAGTCGTATCTTTCAGGGCAATGACGAATTGGTTAACAAAGTTTGGAAGCATGAGTTTGGTTGCTTGTGGCAAGATGATCTTACGCATGGTTTTGCCATAGGAGATTCCCAGGCTTCGGCTGGCTTCCATCTGTCCAATCGGTACAGCTTGGATCCCCCCACGAACAATTTCTGCAATATAGGCAGCAGCATTGAGGGAGAGGGCGATGGTACCTGCGACAAAGTCGTTGATTGGGGATTGATGACCTGTGACAGATTCAATCAAGTTTGGAATTCCCCAGAAGATGAAGGCGGCAAGGATCATGAGTGGGATCCCACGAATAACATCGACAAAGATTTCTGCTGTCCAGCGGAGCCATTTATAAGGGCTAACACTAAACATCCCAAAGATAACACCGATCACCATAGCAATCGCGAAAGAGAGAAGTGCAAGGGCAAGGGTTACACCCAAACCACTTAACAATTGTTTGTAGTTGTTTTGGAGCAAACCCCAGATGGTTGTTTCATCTACGGTTGTACTTGAAGTACTTGATTTGCTATCTGACTTAAGATATTTATCGAGAATCTTTTGGTATTGGCCACTTTTCTTCAAGTTAGCAAGACCGTTATTGAACATTTCGATCAATTCAGGATTTTCACCTTTTTTAACGGCAAATGCTAGATGACCACTTGGAGTTCCTTCAATAGGTGTTTTGAATTTACGTCCTTGTTTAATGGCATATTTGATGACGGGTTCGTCATCCATAATCGCAGCGACAGAACCAGAATTCAAGCTGTCATACATAGAAGCGCCGTCAGAGAACGTTTTGATCTTGTAACCATATTTATTTTTATTCTTTTCAAGGAAGGTTTGCGATGCAGTTCCGTTTTTAACACCGACCGTCTTACCTTTTAAGTCATCGTAAGAATCAATCTTGCTATCCTTTTGGACTGCAAGAATAGAGTTAGCAGTATAATATGGTTCAGAAAAATCAAATGTTTCTTTCCGAGCATCGGTCACGGTCATTCCTGCGATCATTCCTTGCGCATGACCAGATTGGACATCACTTACCGCAGCGTCAAATCCAGGGTTATCAATTTCAATGGTAAATCCTTGGTCTTTGGCAATGGCCTTGATCAAGTCCATATCGATCCCTGTATATTTATTTTTCCCATTCTGGAAAACGAATGGTGCAAAGGAAGAATCACTTGAGATACTATATGTTGATTTTTTAGGGGTCGCTTTTTGACCAGCAGGAGTAGTGGTTTCTGGAACGGCACTGTTCCCTGATGATTGGCTTTCACCTGTCCATTTCTTGATGATCTTATCAAGTGTTCCATCAGCTTTCATTTGAGCGAGGGCCTTGTTAAATTGAGTGATCAACTTTTCATGATTGCCACCTTTTTTAACACCAAAGGCAAAGCCACCGACTGCTTCCCCATCCATATTGATCGCTAGGTCCTGACCTTTTTGGATGGCATATTGAATGACCGGCTGGTCGTCCATAACAGCATCCACTGCACCAGCTGATAAACTGTGTACATAAGATCACCCGTATCAAAAGTTGTGATACTGTAGCCGTACTTGTCCTTGTTTTTATCAAGGAAGCGTTGAGCTGCAGTACCGTTTTTGACACCGACTTTCTTCCCTTTTAATTGGCTGTACTTCGTGATTTTGTCAGCTTTCGTAGTCGCTATGACAACTTTTGTATCGTAGTAAGTATCAGACATGGTGAAGACTTTTTCACGTTCAGTTGTTTTGGTCATTCCGGCCATAATGGCATCTGCTTGACCAGCTTGGACAGCATTGACTGCAGCATCAAATCCAGGGAAGGATTTATCTAAATCCCAGCCATTGATTTCAGCGACCTTGTCCAAGATTTCTACGTCAATTCCTTTATAGGTTTGATCTGAATCTTTAAATTCAAATGGTGCATAAGCTGTGTCGAAAACGACCTTGATCGTCTCAGCATGAGCATGACCAGCGAATGCTACCAGTGGAAATAAGAAAAGCAAATAGGCTAGTAATTTTTTCTTCATTTCTGTCTCCTTTTTCTTCATTTCTCTTTGGGTGTTTGACCCATGAGTGCATTGACCAAAGGATGGCCTGAAAAAACAAAACATTCATACCAAATAGAGTATGAATGATCTTATGTTTTTCTATAAAAGCTATTATATCAGAAAAGACTTTACTTTGCAAGAAAAATCGAGTTGTCATGTTAGGTTTTCTGACATGAAACGATATTGCAGCTCTTGATTTTCTTTGCTACAATGGACCTATTAGATAAATGGAGGTTGATCATGAAGAAAGGAAAGATCATTCAGGATATAAAAACAAACACATCTATGCCAGTTCTTATTTCTACACTATTCTATGTATTTTTAGCCTCCTTCTTTATAGAAGGGGGACTATGGCTTAGTAGTGAATTGGTGGGACCATTTTCCTTAGTGATAGGTTTTCTGGCGGAGTTCTTTTCACCAGGAAATGGGACAGCAAGTATTCAAGAATTTTTCTACCATTATCTTCTCTATTATGAGCTTTTCAGTTTTGTAATCATACTATTTCTCTTTATTTTTTGGGTGAAGGTCATAGAGAAGAATACTTTATCAAGCTTAGGCTTTGTAAAAAGAAATTGGCTCAAGTATCTAGTCTGGGGGATCGTGATTTCACTTATTCAAATGGGAGTGATCGCGCTTGTCTACCAAGTAAGTGGCATCGGGTCTTTTGTGTTAAATGAGCTCAGTTTAGAGCCCTTGCTTTTTATCCTAGGATTATTTCCATTTTGGCTTCTGCAAGGGGGGACGGAAGAAGTAGCGACGCGAGGTTGGCTTCTGACTCGGATTGCTGCAAGAACTAATCTGCCTTTAGCGATCGCGATTTCTAGTAGTCTCTTTGGCATTCTGCATATGGGAAATGCAGGAGTGACCTTCTTATCCGTTCTGAATATCATCCTTGATGGGGTGCTAGCTGCTCTGCTTTTTATCTATACCGATAGTATCTGGCTAGTGGTCGCCCAACACGGCACTTGGAACTATGTACAAGGAAATCTCCTTGGTTTTCAAGTCAGTGGCACAGGCGCAGATGCGTCTATCTTTAGCTTTACCATGGGAGATGGACCTGACTGGTTGACCGGAGGGGCATTTGGAGCAGAAGGATCAATCATCACCACTCTGGTTCTTCTTGTATCCCTAGTGATTGTCTATCTCTTAGGGGAAAGGAAAGAAAGAGTTGATAATGAACAAGTGTGTCATGACTGATAGGAAATAATGATAAATATGAAGACAGGCTCTTTAGTCTGTCTTTTTCTATACTAGGTTCCTCTCCTCAAAAGTCAGAGAAATATCCTTTATTATGGTAAAATAAAGGAAGTACAGTCGAAGGAAGAAAGTATGATTAATAGAATCACAGACAACAAATTTAAACTAGTATCCAAATACCAACCGTCTGGGGATCAACCGCAGGCCATCGAGCAGTTGGTAGATAACATCGAGGGTGGCGAAAAGGCCCAAATCTTGATGGGGGCAACTGGTACGGGGAAGACCTATACTATGAGCCAGGTCATTGCCCAGGTCAATAAGCCGACCTTGGTCATTGCCCACAATAAAACCCTAGCGGGACAGCTCTATGGGGAGTTCAAGGAATTTTTCCCTGAAAATGCGGTTGAGTACTTCGTATCTTACTACGATTACTACCAGCCAGAAGCTTATGTGCCATCGAGCGATACCTATATTGAAAAAGATAGCTCAGTTAATGATGAGATTGACAAGCTTCGTCACTCAGCAACCTCCGCTCTTTTAGAACGAAATGACGTCATTGTAGTCGCATCTGTTTCGTGTATCTATGGGTTGGGTTCGCCTAAGGAATATTCCGACAGCGTGGTCAGTTTGCGTCCTGGTCTGGAGATTTCTCGTGATCGTTTGCTCAATGACTTGGTGGACATCCAGTTTGAACGCAATGATATCGACTTTCAACGGGGGAAATTCCGTGTCCGTGGAGATGTGGTCGAGATTTTCCCAGCTTCGCGTGATGAACATGCCTTCCGGGTGGAGTTTTTCGGGGATGAGATCGAGCGGATTCGTGAGATTGAAGCTTTGACGGGTCAAGTTCTAGGAGATGTGGACCACTTAGCCATTTTCCCAGCCACTCACTTCGTGACCAATGACGACCATATGGAAGTGGCCATTGCCAAGATTCAGGCTGAGCTGGAAGAACAGTTAGCTATCTTTGAGAAGGAAGGAAAACTGCTGGAAGCCCAACGCCTGAAACAACGGACAGAGTACGATATTGAAATGCTACGGGAGATGGGCTACACCAATGGTGTCGAAAACTACTCTCGTCATATGGATGGCCGGAGTGAGGGAGAGCCACCATACACCCTTTTGGATTTCTTTCCTGAAGATTTCCTCATCATGATCGATGAAAGTCACATGACCATGGGCCAAATCAAGGGTATGTACAATGGAGACCGCTCGCGCAAGGAGATGTTGGTCAACTATGGTTTCCGTTTGCCATCTGCCTTGGACAACCGGCCACTGCGTCGGGAGGAGTTTGAAAGCCATGTCCACCAGATTGTCTATGTGTCAGCGACACCGGGTGACTATGAGATGGAACAAACCGATACCATCATCGAGCAGATTATCCGTCCGACAGGTCTACTCGATCCAGAGGTCGAAGTGCGTCCGACCATGGGACAAATGGACGATCTCTTGGGTGAAATCAATGCGCGTGTAGAACGGGGAGAGCGGACCTTTGTCACCACCTTGACCAAGAAGATGGCAGAAGACTTGACCGACTACTTTAAGGAAATGGGTGTCAAGGTCAAATACATGCACTCGGACATTAAGACCTTGGAGCGGACAGAAATCATCCGTGATTTGCGTCTGGGTGTTTTTGATGTCTTGGTCGGAATCAATCTGCTTCGGGAAGGGATAGACGTACCAGAAGTTAGTCTGGTGGCCATTCTCGATGCGGACAAGGAAGGTTTCCTCCGCAATGAACGCGGACTGATCCAGACCATCGGGCGTGCAGCCCGTAATAGTGAGGGTCACGTGATTATGTATGCGGACACCATGACCCAGTCTATGCAACGTGCGATCGATGAAACGGCTCGCCGTCGTCAGATTCAGATGGCCTATAACGAAGAGCATGGCATTGTCCCAC
>JBKXCY010000121.1:0-5229 GCA_046994005.1 Streptococcus sp. | reverse complement strand
ATCTTTCTAATGCCCGTCACATCTCCCTCATCGAAAAAGCTGTTGAAAGCCTCCAAGCGGTCAACGAAGGCTTGGCTCTCGGTATGCCGGTCGACCTGCTCCAAGTCGATCTCACCCGAACTTGGGAAATCCTCGGAGAAATCACAGGGGATGCTGCTCCAGATGAGCTCATCACCCAACTCTTCAGTCAGTTCTGTCTTGGTAAATAAATCCATTTTAAGATCCTATACTCTTAGAGACTTTCCTTAGGTGAGTACGGACGTTAGCGAACTTCGGAAAAGTTCCATGACTTAGTTTTGAATCTAACGTTTCAAAACTCCCGAGTGCTTGGAACAACAATGTTTCAAGCGCTTTTCTCACAGCGGAAAGTCTCAAATATATCTTCCAAAATAGAATTTAGTTTACAGCTATCGGATCACCCAGTTTATTCAAAAACTAGAAAAACAATGTGTTCAAAATAACAAAAATGCGTATGTGTGCAAACATACGCATTCTTTTTTTGTTTTATTTTCCTTGTTCTAATCGCTCGACAGTCTGATAAGCTTGGTAGATCAGGAAGAGCCCAGTAGCATTCAAGACTGGAATCTCAATCGGCAACTCGGTCACGATTTGTGAGAAGGGTGAATTTCCAACAAAATGAAGTCCGAATCCAGCTAGTAAGTATCCCCAGCCTGCTAGATGTAAATCCTTGCGTCCTCTGCTTGCTTGGACAATTAGGAAGAGCCCTAGCATAACAAGACCTGTGTAGACCCAGTGAGACATGGGCGCATTAGCCACACGACCGAGAATCCCTGACACCGTGTAAGAGAAACCTTCCGGCAGATCCTGACGGATATAGGCAAAGTCCTCCACGATCTGGAAACCAAGACCAGAGGCAATCGCCAAGAGGAAAATCGACTTGATGCGACGGACACTGAACAAATAGAGGACAAAGAAGATTGGAATCAACTTAAAGGGTTCCTCAAAGAGTGGCGCAGCGATGGCACTCTCGTACTGGTTCCAAAAGTCGCTATTAGGAGCGATCGCTTGAATCATGTCATGGAAATAAGTATTGGCAAAGCTAGACAACCAACCGGCAACAAAGCCCCCACCTAATAGAGAAAAGAGAACCGGTACCCAAGACAACTTCCACTTCTTGGCAAAATGAAAGAGAGCCCAAACAGCAGGAAGTGCATAGACCAAAAGGATCAAGGTCGAAAGTCCCACAATCCCATACTGACTACCAGACATCCAGCCTTCCGTCAGTGACTGGGTCTCATAGGCTAGGCCGATCGCTAGCAAGAGTAAATAGAGAAACAAAATCGATTTGCGTTTCATAAAAGACCTTTCTAAAGTGAAATGAAAAAGGCTGGAAGCCCAGTCTTTTCCGAGTACTATCATTGTAACAGGATCAGCTTAAAAAAACAATAAACTGAGTTCTCAAATCCAGATCCTACTTCAATACGGCTAGGATCTGACGAATCATATCTGGATCCCCGTCTGGCAAAGTCACCGTTTCAGCGTGGTCCAAGATCCCTTGGGTAAATTGCGTCATAAACTCCTCACTATTGAGTTCATCCGCAGACTGTTGCCAGTGGCTCGGTACAGGATAGATCGTCACCGTCCCATCACCGTTGGATGCATAAGTGATATTTCCTTCTGCTGAATAAGAACCAAACAGATGACGCACATCTTTGGGGTAATCAACGCCCAAGCCACCATTATAAATCTTTGTTCCAGCTGCACTATTTGAAATATTTAATTCTGATGGCACGTTCTTGATCACATAAGCCCAGACACGCGCAGCTTCGACCTGAGCATCGGTGTAGCCTGGATAATCATTTTGATCCACCTTCTTCGAAGATTTGATCTCACTATCCGATCGAGTATTCCACTTCTTGGCCTTACTCGTCTTAGACGTACTACTGCTATCATCTGTATCTACTTGCTCCCGATCTTTCGGTTGCTCTTTCTTGCGATAGTAGAAATTGTCATCATCGCCATAAGCCGGTGACTGACCAGCCCAGATCCGATCCTTGGACTTATCCGAAGCATCGTCTTTGCCAGCTTTCTGACCTGTTGGAAGGAGCAAAAGACCGTAGCCTCCAACACCCGACTTGGCACTAACCGTCATCTCAGCAATCTGGTCCTTCTGCTTAAAGCTCGATGCATCAAGCTCAACATCCTCGCTGACCAAGCCCTTATCATCAAAGACCAGTTCATTGCCACGACCATCGATCCAAGTCCCCTTGATACTCGAGTAGTCCTTAGCCTTGATGGCTTTCAAATCCATACCAGACTGTTTCTTTTCTGAAGTGCTGGTCTGCTTGGAATCCGAACTCTTAGGCGACACCGTCCTCTGAGGACGACCACACGAAGCCAAGACCAAAGCAGAAAGCACAATTACTAAACCTTTTTTCATATCAATCTCCCTTCACATACCTATTATTTTAGAAAAATAAGAAAGGAGAGTCAAAGAAAAAGTGAAGGTGAGAATCAATTAATGACCTAAAAGTCTGTAAAATTATTATTTAATTTTCTCAAGAAAAAGAAGCTCAATGTAACGAGCTTCTATACCATCATCTTTTATTTTTCTTATTTTGGGATCATTCGAAACAACACAGCTCTAAAACTAGGAAACATTGATTCTATCAACTCCACACATTCCACATAGACAGTTTCACTTATGTTGTTTAATATGCTTCGAAACTATATCTTATACAAATTATTTAATCTTTCTAACTCTAATACATTCATACATACTTCTACTCCAGTACCTACCCCCTTACTATGAATAATTCCACAAGAAAACACAATCCTATCCTTACTCAAAATATTTGACAATACTACAAATGATTCCAAAACATAATTCTCTATAGTAATAAAACAATTATTTTCATCTTTAAAAAACTTTATAAATCCAATATCCTTACACCTATCACCCAAATGAAACCTAAGTGATTTTAAAAAATAATCAAAAAACACATCTCTCTCCATAGAAAACCTCTTCATTTTTAAAATATTCTGTTATATCATAAAAAAATAAGTTTTAGGACCATTCGAAACAACACGGCTCTAAAACGTCAACACTCTGTCATAAGTGAACTACTCCCCAAAAGTTAGACAGAAAAAATCTAACTTTTGGGGTGCAGTTCAACTGTCAGTTTTATCTTTTCTATCTCTGTCCCCTGCCGAAATATAAAATATGCTTAGAAAGCCTATTCTAATAGGCTTTTAGAAAATTTTGGTCTACTTTTTAGCTATCTTATTTTTTGACTGACCTTCGCTTTAATATTTTTTATCCCTCATAAATTGATTAATTTTATTCTTCTTAGTTGTTCTTTACTCCGGCAATTCCACCTTCAGGCTCATAACCGTCGGTTTTAATACTTTCTGAACAGCTGCGAGAAAGGCCAAACCGTTATCAGATGGGGAATATTGGAAAGTAATATGGATAACTTTTTTATCAAACTTATCGCCATATCTCTGCACATATTGCTTGCTTTCGAGGAAGTGAATGTAATTGTTAATTTTTTCCTGCAGAATTTCCAGATGGACTGCTTCTATCTCTTCCTGCCAGCCGACTGAATCCACCAGAAGAAGCTCTAAATGATTATCAACTATACCAATAGCGTCAAGTTCGCTAGGTTCTAGTTCTGAAACAATAGATTTTTTTACAAGAGCTTTAAACTCTTCAACATCAAACAACTCACGTTGATCTTCTATATTTGGTAGCATAGTTTCAGGATGATTACGTATATAGTTTCTATCAATATCATCTTGCTTACTTAAGGGCCAGTGCCCTGTTTCGGCATAAATCATCACCTCATATGCGTCCCTAGAAGATTGAAATGCTTTATCCATTAGCTCCTTAGTAATGGGGTAGCATACTTCTGGGCCCATAGCTCCTCCAACTTCTTTAAAGAAGCTAATTTCGTAATAACCATCTGTTTCATATACAACAAATCCATCGCCTCTATGTACAATCGTATTGGAATGATTATAATCATCTAACTCATCTGCCTTTGGCCAACGATGATGTTCACAATAAAACATTACTTCTAAAGCATCTTTTTCTGATTTTGAAACACGTTCTGCTAATTTTTGGCTAATGGGAAAGTTAAGCACTTCTTTCCCTCTACTCCACAGGATCTGATAATCATTCTTGTTTTTTAATATCGTACAATTTTTGTATTGTTGAATTTCTGTTGTCATACTATTTCTTTTTGTCTATTTCAATGGTGATACATAATCATCTGGAAGTTTACCCATTGATTCTATCCATTGTTGTTCCGCTTTGGGAATAAGTATTTCAAGTTCTTTGTTACTAAAAAGCAACTGATTTTTACGGTTAGAAATCAGCACAATTGGCTTTTTTCTAGCTCTATCTTTTCTAATTTCGTTCTTTTCTTCTTCTGACGGTGGCCAAGAATCGTGTTTAATCTTCCAAGATACTTCGCTTAGCGTTCTTTCCCCACTATCTAATAAGGCAAACAGCTCATTTGGTAATTCATAGACAACTAACCAAGAAACTACGGTTCCTTCTTCTAAAACCAAATAATACTTGTCCTCATCTCTCCATATATGCTGACCGTATCCTTTTACCTCTTCAAACTTGGTAACATCTTCCCATTCTAGTTTTGTTGGTTTCATTTGTATTCTCCTAGTGCAAGTTATTTTCTCAACCAGAATATCATAAAATCAGGCTTCTTTTTCTCTTTCTCAATAGGCGATGCCATCTTTTACCCATTTTCTAGTTTCTAACTCCAAATTAAAATAGAAATCTCTTCGACCAGATTTATCAAAACAATCCTCTTTAAGAGCCTCGCATACAATTCCCAGTTTCTTCTTACTTATCTCAGAAATATATAGCATAGTAAATCCTGCAGGAGATTCAATTTGGTCGATTTTCTCACCTTCTAAATTATAAACCTCTAGTTCTGATGGAACGTCAAAATCGCTGGATGAGCGAAATATACTGAAGATTCGCTGATATTTAGGGCTAAAGCGAAGATAATGTAAATGATGAAAACTAATCTGATGCTTCCCATTATGATTCCAATCTAGGGTTCCTTCTAGTATATTTTGTTGCCCTAACAATTTTCCTTCTAAACTAAAGTAGAAAATGATTTTGCTTACAAAGTTTTCTCCACTATAGACGATAACAATGTTCTCGTCTTTATTATATTCCGCATGAATGATATCTGGTTGTTCTATCTTTATTACACAACCATCCCACTCCCATATGAC
>JBKXCY010000120.1:0-5291 GCA_046994005.1 Streptococcus sp. | reverse complement strand
AATGACATACTTTTCT
This sequence comes from Streptococcus sp., assembly GCA_046994005.1. Taxonomy (GTDB): domain Bacteria; phylum Bacillota; class Bacilli; order Lactobacillales; family Streptococcaceae; genus Streptococcus. Next base: position 5,275 of record JBKXCY010000120.1, on the reverse strand, counting down.
CCTTTTACTAGTAGATCAAGAAAAATTCTTGGGTTTGTTGCAGGACTTGGAGACCAAATTCCGTCTTTTCCAGATCGGTTTGGTTATTTGGTTTTTTAATCTTTTTGGGTTGTTTCATCCATTTCAAGAGTTTCATTTTCTTGACCTCCTTCATTTGATGAGACTATTGTATAAAAAATAAAAGGCGGCTACCATAACCTAACCTTTCATTTTACCGTTTATTTCTTACATTTTTGTAAGATGGAGATTCTATTCCTCAAAATCACATGATCTAAGTAATGACAAATCTTCTATATCATTTATCTTTGCTTTATCTAATCTAACAGATTGATTCATTACGAGATTTTCATATATATTTCGAACAAATCTTCCATTCGAAAAGTTCTTCTCATCATTTAGGATACTTGTTTTAAAATAATTGATCAATTTCAACTTCAGATTATCACTTAATCTATAGTCATCCTTTTGACACAAAAATTCTAATATTTTCAATAGTTCATCTGGTACATAATTCCCAAATTCAATGAAGTAATTAAATCTAGATTTCAACCCGGGATTTGAAGAAAAGAACTGTTCCATTGGTCTCGTATAGCCGGCAACAATCACAACTAAATCATCTCGATAATCTTCTAAGGCCTTGGTTAATTCTGTTAAGCATTCTCTACCATAAGAATCGGAATTTTCATTTTCAGTAATGCTATAAGCCTCATCGATAAACAGAACTCCTCCTTTTGCTTTCTCAATCACATTTTTGACCTTCAAAGCAGTTTGTCCTTGATATCCCGCAATTAAATCTGTTCGTGACACCTCAATAAAGTGACCTTTAGATAATAATCCGAGTTGTTTATACATTTTTCCAACAATACGAGCTACTGTTGTTTTTCCTGTCCCTGGGTTACCTGTAAATGCCATGTGCAAAGTTCTATTCGGAATTTTCAATCCTTTTTCTTTCCTTAACTTTTGTATTCTTTGATAGGAAATCAGATGATTAACTTCTTCTTTTACATTTTGTAAACCAACTAATCGATCAAGTTCTTTTTTTAAATCATCAAGTGAGCATTCTTCCGTTACTAGCTCATTTTTATTTTGTTTATAACCTTTTAGACTTACATAGCCTGCATATTTCAAAAGCGCTTCTGACAATTGATTTGCTAGAGTGGCGATCTTTTGAGAACCCTCTTGTTTTTCAATGACCAAGTATTGCAAAATATCAATGACTAATTTTTCAGAGTAATCATTGAGCAAAATAATTACTCGTTCAAGAAATTTTCCTTTTGAATCTGTTTGGCTATCAAATTTTTTTGCTAGTTCAATTAATTCATCCTGATAACGGCTCATTTGCTTACCTCATTAATAAAATGATCAAAGTCACAACAGCAACCCCAGTAGCTATGCCTGTCAAAGCAAAAGAAGCTATTAGTTTATTTGATAGAATATTCAGTTGACTTTTTACAGAATCTAATTCATTCTTTAACTGACTAATTTCTGTGCTTTCATCCTTCAAATCACTAGAAGGTTTTTCCAAAGTCTCAACTCTATTCTCAAGTTGTTCAATAAGACCGATAAGTTGACTAGAATCAATTTCAGATAATTGATTTGACACATTTTCTTTAAACTGTTTTAAGGCGATTAAGGTAGCTTTTTGTTTCTCAATCGTCTGATCAATTCGCTCTTGCTCTATTAAAATCTTTTCATTTGTTTTTTTGATCGCAGAAACAGAAGTTAGTATAGCCTGAATGTAATCCTTATCCAATGCTTCTAAAGCTTTATAAACTTCACCAAATTCTTCAATTAAGTTTTGATCACGATCATAAACCTTTGAAAAATACTTCTGAAGTTTTTCAATCAATGAATTGAGTTCTTTCCCAGTCACTCCGTGTTCAGCCCACTCTAATCCAAAGATATCTTCATGTGTACGAACTTTATCAAACTTTAACTCTTCTACATCTTGTTCAGCAAATTTTTTCAATTGTTCTTTTGCTGCATTAAAATCATGATTACTGACTTGTAAGTCAAATTCCTTTTCCATAATAACTCCTAATCTGTTAACTCTGCCAACAAGGCGTCGATTTCTGTAAATTCATTGTCATTTTTTTCTTTTTCTTCAAGTAAGAAAGAAAGCTCATCCCGCATTATTTCTGCTGCTTGCTGATGTCGATCCCCCATTTGACTCAAAGACTTCATTTTATCCACTTGAACAAGCGCCATTCCAACCGCATTCATTTGGTCTTGTACAATCAGTTTATTATTGTATTTATCAATTTTTTTATTTGTTAATTCATCAATCTGCTTGTCGACAATCATTTGATCAATTAATTTCAAGACAAATGCACCGGCTATACCAGCTACTGTTGCCCCCATAAATGTACCGATCAGGCCAGACAAACTTCCTAGCAATGGAATTTCTACACCAAGTGGAGGAAAAATAGATAACAAAGTTGCTCCAATCGCACTACTTAAAACGATCGCTCCAGCAGCTGTTACTCCTGCAACAATAATTTTTCCTATCTCAAGCATTTTAACACTTGTACTTTTATTTTTATTTTCTGGATTTTTTAAATAGTCAATCGCATCGGTAAGAGATCGCCAACCTTGCTGAATAAATGTCCAAACTTGCATAAATGTTCCAACTACAGGCCCAATGATGGAAGTTGCTAACATGGTAACCATTGATTGCCCAACACCAAGAACATGATGAGAAAGATTGGACATAAAGTTTGAAATTGCTTCCTTTACTTTTGCAATGAAGGTTCCGAAATTCTTCTCTTTTTCACCTAACCAAGAAATAAACTTCTTAACAATTTCCCTCAAAAATTCTGTTAACAATTGAAGTACAGCAGCTTTTAAAGCTTTCCCTGTCACTTTCAAAGCCTCTTTACGTCGTGATTTTTTACCGGATTGTATTGCAATATTTTCATTCTCAGCTTTTCTATTTTTTAGCTCCTCTCTAGCCTCCTGATCATCTTTTTCTAATTGTTTTCTGTCAATATTAAAACGTTCTTCCGGCTTCAACCCATTCCTTTCAGAGTTCAAAAACTCTTTCATAGTTTTATCACCCTTGGACATATTTGCAGATGCATCTAAATCATGCAAGTTTTTAGAACTATTTGCAAATTCTTTAACTTGCTCTTTTGAGAAAAATGTAGCCATTTCAATATCATTTAGTTGTTCTTTAATAGAAACTGTATGATCTTTATGAATAGCTGCGGACCCCATATCTCTTCCCATGTCAAAAAATTTACGTGCATCCTTTTTTAGAACTCTTTCTCCTTTTTTATTAGTAGTAAAATTATCTTGCCACTTGTCATATCTTTCTTGATAATTGACATCTCGATTATGAGTTGCAAAGTTTCCTTTTTCAAAATTTTCAGCAGTTTGTATATGTGCTTCTTTTCGTAAATCTAGTTTTTATCCGTTGTTATCTTTAATAAATTCTTCACCAATTTGGACTGCTAATTGATTTTGAACTTGGTCCCAAATGATATCTTGAATAGCTTCTTCAAGATACTGGTTATTTTTTAGTTTTTCTCTATCATCCTCAATTGATGAAAGTTCATCTAAAATATCATTTAACTCAACTTGAAGACTACTTTGTAAATCCATCAAATTGCCATATTCTAATTCATTATTAGTAATCTCTAATATTTCATTTTTATTTTCCATAATAATCCCTTTTTCCTAATCCATGACCAACTTCTTCTCTTCAAAGCGAATGGCGACGGTTGTGCCTTGGCCAACCTCTGAGTGGAGGCTAATCTTGTGGCCCAATTGCTCTGCAATTTTCTTAGACAGATAAAGCCCCAGCCCTGAGGATTGCTGGGTCATGTGGCCATTGTAGCCGGAGAAGCCCCGCTCAAAGACGCGGAGGACATCGCTATTTTTGATTCCAATCCCGCTATCTTTTATATAGAGAGTCTGGTCTTTAAAATAGATTTCAATTCCACCGGTGCTGGTGTACTTGAGGCTATTGGACAAGAGCTGCTCGATGATGACCAGGAGCCACTTGCGATCGGTGATGACCTCCTCTTCCAAATCATGCAGATCCACGGTCAAGTTCTTTTGGATAAAAAAGAGGGCATACTTGCGGACTACTTCTTTAACCAAATCTTCTACCGCCACGCGCTTCAAGACTAGATCATCATGAAAACTCTCCAGTCGCAGGTACTGCAAAACCAGATTGGCATAGGAGTCAATCTTAAAGAGCTCCTGCTCCATCTGCTGCTTGACAATGGGCGTCTCGACATCTTGCACCAAGAGCTGACTAGCCGCAATGGGCGTCTTAATCTGGTGAACCCAGAGGGTATAGTAATCCATCAGGTCATTGAACTTGGCCTGGGCTGTCTTTCCTTCCTCCAAGCGCGCCTGCTGTTCTTCCGTGTATTTTTCATAAAGGAGGTGTTCCAGTGGTGAGGCAACCTCTATTTCCTCATAAAGTGCGGCTTTGCGGTAGTCCTGAAAGGTCATGGCGAAATCCCAGATCAAGACACAGAGGGCAAAAAAGCCTAGCACTAGGGTCGCATAGAGAAAAACCGTCCCCGTCTCTGGAAAGAGATAGGCAAAGACCCAATCGACGATCAAAAAGATGACCAATAGATAGAGTAGGCGCCTGCGGGATACCACATACTGCCAGAAAATCGTTCCAAATTTATTCATGGGTCAACCCGTAACCGATGCCTTTCTTGGTTTCGATGAAGTTTGACAAGCCAGCCTCTTCTAATTTCTTACGAAGGCGGGCCACATTGACAGACAAGGTATTGTCATCAATAAAGAAGTCGCTATTCCAGAGCTCCTTCATCATGTCATCACGCGCCACGATACTGCCTGCATGCTCAAACAGGACGCGCAGGATCTGAAATTCATTCTTGGTTAGCTTGACGACTTCCCCTTCATACACCAAGTCTGTGGACTTGAGATTGAGGATGGCTCCCCGATGCTCCAGCAGATTTTGATCTGTCCCAAATTCGTAAGAGCGGCGCAAGAGCCCTTGGACCTTGGCAAGGAGGACATTTTGGTCAAAAGGCTTGGTGACAAAGTCGTCTCCACCCATATTGATGGCCATGACAATATCCATGGCTTGATCCCGTGAAGAAAGAAACATGATCGGAACCTTTGAAACCTTGCGAATCTCTTGGCACCAGTGGTAACCATTGTAGAGAGGCAGGCCAATATCCATGAGGATCAAGTGGGGGTCACTTTCGACAAAGATCCCAAGGACATCCATAAAATCCTCTACTGCGACCACTTCATAGCCCCATTGTTCCAATAATTGTTTGAC
>JBKXCY010000119.1:0-5435 GCA_046994005.1 Streptococcus sp. | reverse complement strand
TGATTTAGAACCATCCACTCGCGTTGTGAAGTCAAGGGCGATCCAGCCTTGTCCAGATTCTAATTTGCCCCAGGTATGACCATCCGCCTCTACGGTTTCCGTAATGGTGTGAGTTCCTTTTGCGATCATTCCCGCAGATGGAGCTGAAGTAGATGGTTCTTTTCGAATACGAAGATCCGACACACTGACTTGCACTTGGAAGCTTTCTGATTTTTTCTCTTCTGCTTTTGCTGTTGATTTGGAATCCCCTGAATCCTCAAACGTTTTCCAGTCAAGCTTACTGAGGTCCAACTTCTTGGCTGAAATCCCAAGAGCCTGTTCTGCTGTTTGGTCCCCACCAATTTGAATGGTTGCTTTCTTTTCTTCCTTGGCTTCCCCTTTTCCTAGTGCATAGAGAGTCAATTCCTGGTCTGGGTTTACAGATTGCCAAGTGGCGTAGACAATTTGCCCATTGTCAAAAACATCTAAACTGGAGCGATAACCGCCCACCGCAGCTGTATAAGCTGTATGGAGTAATTCAGCTTTTTGACCCTTGAGGTAATAGATAGCAGAAACATACTGTTTGTTTCCAGTGTATTGATTGGACACCAAGAGCTCATCCACACCATCTTTGTTCAAGTCTGTAAAAGCATACTGAAAGGTTACCGGAGTTCCTAAGCGCTCCAAAGCATCTAGATAGATGCTTTCTTCTGAACCCGATTGTATTTTACCTAATTCCGCAAACAGGCCTGCTTTATCCCCATTTTTAAGAGCAGTATCATACTTGGCATACCGCTCCAAAACCTCTTGATAATACTTCTGACCTGTATCTTTCTTCTCTTTTTTAACTGATGATGACGTTGCTGTCTTTGGTTTGCTTTGGCGTTCATAGCGTTTGGGCGTACAAGCCACTAGAGCTAGAACGGACGCACCCGCCAGTAGTGAAATCATAACCTTTTTCATAAAAACCTCCTCATATCTATCCTAGTATATCAAAAATGGTCAATTTTTCCAGCTCTTTTCAAGATTTTTACACAAGCATTTTCCCCTCTCCCTCTATGTTTCTGTCCTATTTTCTGCTATACTTAAGGAAGAATACCGATCAAAAGGAGAACATTATGGAATTAAAAAAACGTTCTGAATTTCCTGAGAACGAACTCTGGGACCTCACAGCCCTCTACCAAGACCAGGAAGACTTCTTGCGTGCCATTGAAAAGACTCGCGAGGAAATCAATGAATTTGTCCGCAACTACAAGGGCAAGCTCCACACTTTTGAAGACTTTGAAGCTGCCTTTGCGATCTTTGAGCAAATTCAGATCCAACTCAGCCACATTGGCAACTACAGCTTTATGCCACAAACCACTGACTTTGGCGACGAAGCTTTTGCGGAAATTGCTCAAGCAGGTATGGATTTCGAAACTTGGGCGAGCGTTGAACTTTCCTTCTTTGATGATGCTTTAGTAGAAGCGGATGAAGAAGTCCTCGAACGCCTGGGGCAACTCCCTCACCTCACTTTTGCCATTCGTCAGGCTAAAATTAAAAAAGCTCACTACTTGGGAGCTGATGTGGAAAAAACATTGACCAACCTGGGTGAAGTCTTCTACGGACCTCAAGACATCTATACCAAGATGCGGGCAGGCGACTTTGAAATGGCTGATTTTGAAGTGGATGGAAAAGTTTACAAGAATAGCTTTGTTACCTATGAAAACTTCTACCAAAACCATGAGAATGCGGAAATCCGTGAAAAAGCCTTTCGTTCTTTCTCAGAAGGTCTCCGCAAGTACCAAACACGGCTGCTGCTACCTATCTAGCTCAAGTCAAGTCTGAAAAACTGATTGCAGATATGCGAGGCTACGACTCTGTCTTTGACTACCTCTTGGCTGAGCAGGAAGTGGATCGGGCCATGTTTGATCGTCAGATTGACCTGATCATGAAGGACTTTGCTCCAGTCGCTCAAAAATTCCTCAAACACGTGGCCAAGGTCAACGGCCTTGAAAAAATGACCTTTGCTGATTGGAAGTTGGACTTGGACAGTGCGCTCAACCCAGATGTCACTATTGATGATGCCTATGACTTGGTCATGAAATCTGTGGCACCTCTTGGAGAAGAATACTCCCGCGAAATTGCTCGCTACCAAACCGAACGCTGGGTAGACTTCGTGGCCAATGAAGGCAAGGATTCCGGTGGTTATGCAGCTGACCCATACCGCGTCCATCCTTATGTCCTCATGAGCTGGACAGGACGGATGAGTGATGTTTACACCCTGATCCACGAGATCGGACACTCTGGTCAATTCATCTTCTCAGACAATAACCAAAGCTACTTCAACGCCCACATGTCGACCTACTATGTGGAAGCTCCTTCAACCTTTAACGAGCTCCTTCTTAGCGACTATTTGGAACACCAGTTTGACGACCCTCGTCAAAAACGCTTTGCCTTGGCTCACCGTTTAACAGACACCTACTTCCACAACTTCATCACCCACTTGTTGGAAGCGGCCTTCCAACGCAAGGTCTACACCTTGATCGAAGAAGGTGGCACCTTCGGCGCTAGCAAGCTCAACAGCATCATGAAGGAAGTCCTAACCGAATTCTGGGGCGACGCTGTGGAAATCGATGACGACGCAGCCTTGACCTGGATGCGCCAAAGCCACTACTACATGGGGCTTTACAGCTACACCTACTCAGCTGGCTTGGTTATCTCAACAGCGGGTTACCTGCATTTGAAGAACTCCGAAAACGGAGCTAAAGATTGGCTAGACCTCCTTAAATCAGGTGGTAGCAAGACCCCACTTGAGTCAGCCATGATCATCGGAGCAGATATCTCAACTGACAAACCACTCCGCGACACCATCCAATTCCTTTCAGACACTGTGGATCAAATCATTGCCTACAGTGCAGAATTGGGAGAATAAACTCCTCTACAGCTAACTCTAAAATAAGCTAGTAAAAATGCAGAGGTGCTAGGGATGTATCAAGAATTACAAAGTAAAGTGACAGAAGAAAAACCAAGCTATAGTCGAGAAGAAATCCAATGGTTGCTGGAACATTTGGGTGATCCTTCACCAGAAATTCGCGATGATCTCGTTTTTACAAGCTTGGCTAGAGGGATTCAGGAAGAACTCTTTACACGGGAACAATTTCATTTCATTGCTGAGACGATTTCATCCGACGAAGGAATAGAAAAAGAGATTGATAAGATTGGGCTATCAACACTTGAGCGTTCTTTTAGAGCACTCGTTTATGCCAATCTCTTGTCTGCAGATGCCAACAAACAATCGATTTTTTATCAAAGATTAAAAGCTGATATAAGATATATTTTACTGGATCAAGGCTTACACTATCTTTTAAAAGAAAAGGATACAACAGGTTTTTCCAGTCAGTATGGCTGGGTTCACGCTTTTGCGCATGGAGCTGATCTTTTGACAGAAGTAGTTTGTCATCCGGACTTTCCTAATGACAAAGTTCATAAAGTCTTTAACACACTTGGTCAAATCTTTAAAAGAATTTCAATTCGTTTTACTGATGATGAAGATTGGCGTTTAGCTAGAGTGCTCTATGAACCTATTTTGCAAGGGAAAATCGAGCAAGAACAAGTAGCTTCTTGGATAAAAACGCTTGACTTTCCGATAGAAGAAAGGGAAGATTTTTATAAATTTTCCAACCTTAGATCCTGTCTGTTAGAAGTCTATATTCAACTTGATCAAAGAAACGTTTTACAAGATGAGTTGAAAAAAGCCATTCAATCTTTTCAATACTAACTATTGCACAGTGAATGTAAAACCCTCCAAAAATTTTCAAGTCACTTTTCGTGAAAAAAATTATTGAAGACAAAAGAGCCTTGCTCCCAATTTAAGAGGGCAAGGCTCTTTCTTTGGATATATAAAAGCACTCCCATTTTACTACTGGAAGTGCTTATGATATTAACTCAACGCCGACACAATGGCCTTAATTTGTGCTGCAGTGTGTACACCAGCAACTTGTTTAACCACTTGCCCATCTTTTTTAAAGAGCAAGGTTGGGATGGACATAATGCCGAAAGCACGCGCTGTTTCTGGATTTTCATCCACATCCATTTTTAGGATTTTTAACTCATCTTCCGAAAGCTCTTCCGATAATTTTTCTAAAATAGGAGCTTGCATGCGACATGGACCACACCAGGTTGCCCAAAAGTCTACCAAGACCAAACCTTCTTTTGTTTCTGCTTCAAATGTTGCGTCTGTAATTGCTTTTGTCATTTTCTTTCTCCTTTAGTTTTGGTACTGCGTCAAATCTTGCTTCATCAAATAGAAGAAGACATCTCCGTAAGTCCCTTGGTAATCCAATTCATGCCCATTATAGGTCAGTTTCACAACAGGATAAAAATCTGCTACCCCAATCAAGCAGGCTTGTTGGGAGCGTTCAAACTCTTCGTAGGAATCAAAATGCATGACTCTTTCTTGTTTTGCACCGTCTAGATATGTAATTTCAATCATATCGATAACCTCTATTTCTTATGATGCATCAATTGTAACTCTAGATATTACATCTGTCAAACAAAACGACTTCCTCAGAATGATGGATCTTGTTCGATAAGGAAAAGACAAGAAAACAGCCCCCTGAATCCAGAGAGCTCCATTCTTGCTGGATAGAACGTTTCTAGACAAGGCGACGAACCGAAGATTGTACTATAATTCTAGTGAAAAAGAAAAGTCACCCTATAATAGAGTAACTTTTTTTGTATTCAATTGAACACGGCCTAAGCACTTGGCAAAAAATAACAGCCCTCTGAATTCAGAGAGCTGTTTTGAGCTCGGGCTAAAATCCTAGTGAAAAAGATGAAACTCCTTGTGTTCATCGAACACTGTGTCGTTTCCCTATTTTCATACGGATTTTTGGCGCCCTTAGCATCATGATTAACGACGAAGTCCAAGAGAGTTGATCAACTCACGGTAACGGTTAACGTCGTTTGTACGAAGGTAAGCCAACAAGTTACGACGGCGACCGATTTTCTTCATCAAACCACGGTAAGTAGCGTGGTCTTTTTTGTGTTGTTTGATGTGTTCGTTCAAGTGGTTGATTTCCCAAGTAAGGACAGCAACTTGTACTTCTACTGAACCAGTGTCACCTTCGTGACGTGCGTATTGTGCAATGATTTCATTTTTTTTCTCTTTTGAGATTGCCATGATAAGCTCCTTTTCTTTATGCTCTATCCGAGTGGCAGGTTTGGCATATCCTGCTACCAAGAAAGAGTTAGTTGTCTATTCGACCTTCTTATTCTACCAAGATTTCATCTTTCTGTCAAACACTTATGTTTCCTTTGAGAGGAGCTTTTCTCTTTTCTAAAAAGAACCTTGGGAATTTGGACAGTTTGATGGATCATTCTTCAAGCAACTTATTCAAAAGAGAGTGGGACAGAAATCGGTAATTCGTTAGAATTTGATTTCGTCGTCCCACCTCCGCACAGTTGAGTAGGGC
>JBKXCY010000118.1:0-5445 GCA_046994005.1 Streptococcus sp. | reverse complement strand
GTGGCCGTCAGTGAGTCTAAAACAACGACCTCTAGCAGTAAGAGCAAGGGACTCGATGTCATGTGGCTCTTCTGCTTCCTGCCTGCCGGAATTTTATACCTGATCTTTAAACAAACCGATCCAAAAAGAAGAAAATAGAAAAAGAACTCCCATTACCACAAGGTATGGGAGTTCTTGGTTTATCTACATTCTCTGTGAATGATAGATGTTGATTTATGCCAAACCTTGAACGTAGGCATCTACTGCTACGATGGCTTGGGCAATATCAGAAGCCTTCACTTCAAATGGCATTTGATGGATGGTTTCTCCTTCGATGGTGGCCTGTTGGCCAACCTTGAGAAGATCTTCATAACTTGCAGTTTCAAGATGCATTTCTTTCAGAGTGGTTGGCATACCGATTTGTTGATAGAAACGAATGTATTTATTCAATTCTTCCTTCGGACGGTTTTCCAAGAACAATTGAACTAGCGTTCCGTAGGCTACTTTTTCACCGTGAGTTAAATGGTGGATGTCCCCAGTAAGGGCTGTAAAGCCATTATGGATGGCATGGGCAGCTGCTAACCCACCACTTTCAAACCCAATACCACTAAGAAGGGTATTGGCTTCAATGATGTTTTCAAGAGCAGGGGTTACGACTTTGGCTTCACAAGCAGCCATGGCTTGGAGTCCATCAGCAAATAAGGTTTCTTCACAACGTTGTGCAATGGCGACACCCGCTAAGGTTTGTCGTTGACCCAACATGGTTTTTCCATTGGCTTGCATTACCGCACGCGCTTCGACCCAAGTCGCTAATCCATCTGCGATTCCAGAAGCGAGCAAACGTTTTGGTGCTTGAGAGATGACTTTGCTATCCACCAAGACCAATTCTGGGTTTTTAGAATAGAAAATATAGCGAGCAAAGGCACCTTCATCCGTGTAGATAACTGACAAAGCGGAAACGGAGCATCAAGAGGCAATGGTAGGGGCAATCACAACTGGTGATTTTAAAAGATCGGCAATAGCTTTCGCACTATCGATGGTCTTTCCTCCACCAAGTCCAATGACCAAATCACAGCCATTTTCTTCTGCCAAACTAACCACACGATTGATTTCGTTATCAGAAGCTTCTCCATTAAAGAAGACTGGCAAGACTGTAAATCCATACCGAAGGAGATATTTTTCAAATCGTTCTCCTACGATTTCATAGACTACTGAGTCGCATAGTAATACAGGATGACTCCCCAGTTCTAAAATAGGTTTTGCATTTTCAAATAAGGCATTTTCCCCTTGAATGTAACGTGACGGACTTGCAAAATTTCTCATATACTCCTCCTTTATCAAATTATATTCTGATGATGAATAGCTGACCAATCATTTGCAAAATCATTCACCGCTTTTTCAATTGACGGCATTCCAAAAGCCGCTTCAAAGACATCAGCCCCAGCAGTGATGGCTTGTGCCCCTTCTTTGAATGCTCGATTGACTTGACCGACATTCTTAAAGGATGCTGCTAGAATTTTGCTTGATGATTGATTTTTTTCGATTGAATCTGCCAATTGTGCTATTACCTGTGCTGAATCAATATTCAAGTTCTCCATTCGATTATAATAGGGAGCAAGGTAATCTGCGCCTGCTTCAATAGCCAAAAGACCTTGAAATACAGTATAAATTGCGGTTGCAGTAATTTTATAACCTTCTGATTTTAATGTTTTGATAGCTGCCAACCCCTCAGGAGTAACCGGAACTTTAATAAAAACATTTCCGCCACATTCTTGTCGAATTTTCGCAGCATCTTTTAAAATACCGTCATAATCTTTCGCAACAACTTGCACATGGATAGAAGGAGCTTCACCAATGATCTCCCGAACCTCATGAATCCGTTTAAAGAAATCGATTTCTCCTTCTTTTTTGGCAATTGTTGGGTTAGAGGTTACCCCAGCAAGAGGTAACACTCGAGCCCATTTTTTTATTTCATTTATATTTAAAGTATCAAGCATAAATTCCATATACATACCTCTTTACTATAGAGTATGCTCTGTACGTCAATAATATCATCTTGTGTAGCTCTTGATAGTACATTGAAAGCTGAGTAGCCTGCAACACGTGAATTAAGTCACGGTGTTTTTCCGGATGTTTTTGAGCATCTAATAACGTTTCTCTAGAAACCACATTATATTGAATATGGTATCCATGTAGACGATTAAAGAACGTACGGAGTAAAGCAATAAGTTTTAATTTATCTTCTTCTTTGGCTAAAGTTTGTGGGTTTACTTTTTGGTTCAGTAAAACACCACCAACTATTTCATCTGTTGGCAATTTAGAAACTGATTTTAGAACAGATGTTGGGCCATGTTGGTCCATATTGTGGGATGGAGAGCATCCTTCTGCTAGTGGAGTTCCAGCATTACGACCGTCCGGAGTAGCTAATGTTCCACGACCTTGTCCTACATTGGCTGAAATAGAAGATGTACCTGAGTAACGGATACCACCGATTGGCCCACGTCCATAGCGAGTATTTGGATATTTAGCAATTTCATCCACATAAATATCGTATGCTTCTCGAACTAAGCTGTCTGCATAGTCATCATCGTTTCCATACTTCGGTGCATCATGGATAAGCATCTCTTGGATTTCTTTTCCACGTTCGCCCTCGTAATCGGTTTCCAGAGCATGCCATAGTTCTTGTGGTGTTAAGCGCCCTTCTTCAAATACCAGTTTCTTGATCGCTGCAAGCGAATCGGATAAGTTTGCAATACCCACTTGTAAACCAGAAATATAATCGTAGACAGCCCCACCTTCTTTTAGGTGTTTTCCACGTCCAATACAGTCATCTGTCAAAGCTGAACAGAGGATATCTGGCACTTCTCTTTCAAGAGATAGGTCGATAGAGTTTTCTACGATCACACTCATGCGGGTTAAGTGGCGTAAGGTCTTGTCCCATGCTGTTTGCAATTCATCGAAGCTCTTCATGTCTTTAAAATGACCAAAGCTTGGTGCAAAGCGCTTGCCAGAAGCAGGATCGATTCCGTCATTCATCGTAATGAGCAAAACTTTAGGGAAGTTCATATAACTCATACCTGTACAGCGATATCCCCACTTACCTGGAACAGCTGTTTCTACACAACCAATTGCACTGTAATCATAAGCATCTTCTTCAAGCACGCCTTTTGAAATAAAGGATGGAATAATGATCTCATCATTATTGAAAGCAGGCATACCGAATCCGAGCTTCATAACTTCAATACATTCGTTCATGAAGCGGGCATCCAAACCAGCATGGTAACGAACAGTTAAGTTTGGTTGAGGAAGGTGAGTTTGAGCAACAGACTTCAACACTAAATAAGACAATGGGTTAACAGCGTCTTTCTTATCACGCGTTTGACCACCAATCGTAACATTTTGATAAAGCGGACTACCTGCAGATGAGAAGGTATGTGCTTGACTACGTACTTTGTTAATTGTAATAGTCTTAATCCAAAGGTTGGTCAAGCGTTCAACAATACTCTCTTCAGTTTCCCGTCCACTTTCCAAATCAGCTTTAACGTATGGATACATATATTGGTCAAAACGGCCATATGAAAGTGAGTGTCCATTTGATTCAATCTGAAGAATACATTGGATAAACCAAACAGACTGAACAGCCTCTGCAAATGTACTTGCAGGCTCGTATGGAACTTTTGAGCAAATCTCTGCAATTTCAAGCAATTCCTTCTTACGTTCAGGAGTTGCTGTCTCAGCAAGTTGTTTAGCAAGTTCAACAAATCGTTGAGCATAGGTCTTAACAGCATCAACTACGATAAAGATAGAATCGTAAAAATGGTACTTATCAATGCTAGCTGGATCCGTTAGATCTAGGGCTGCTTTAGCTTGGCGGGCTCTTTCTTCAAAACCTTTCAAGCCATATTGCAATAATTTTTGATAATTGACTGCTAAGTGGGCATCTCCTGAATTCATCTTCCCTTCCATACCGAAGAATCCTGTTTCCATATAGACAGATACTTCTTCAGGTAGAAGAGCTCCAGCTCTTGCACGTAAGTTATTATTTTCCCAGAACGGTGCGATACTACGGAGCTGCTCTTTCGTTTCTTCCGTAATATAGAAGACGTCACCATCCCGCTTTTCAAAAAGATCCAATTCCTTCAGAACGAACTCTAAAGTATATTCTGGGAAGATCGGAGCATCTTTATTAGAGGATGCTTGGTTTCCAGCAATCATGGATTCATCCTCAATATAGATTGTCATATTTTCAAGAATCTCTTTCAACATATAGGCACGTTTAAGAACATTTGGTTGTTCCTTATAACGATCATATGCCTTAGTTGCAAGAACGGCACGTTCAGCGTCGATATAAGGCTTCTTGTTTAAGACATCTTCACGATACTTATTCATGCGTTCAGTGAGGCTTCCAAAATATTCTGTTTTAATGCTTGTACTTGCTACTTCTACTTGTTTCATTTTTTCAAAACCTTTCTTTTGAAATTATTTTGTTTTCTTTCGTAACTATAGTAGCATTAAATTTTACGAATTTCAATGAATTATGGATAATACCTATAAATTCTATTCTAGTCGCACATCTGTGCACTCCTAATAAACGCACTATTTTTCAGCTTGTAATTCGTTGTTATAGGCAAGATTATCTTGGAATTTGAAGAATGGGAAATATACGACAGTCGAGGTTGCGAGAACCAGCACTTGAACGAAAGCACCTTGCCAACCTCCAACCATAAATCCAGAAATAATGGCTGGTGTACTCCAAGGAAGGGTCACACCTGAGAATGGATGCATGAACCCAATAGCAATTGAAGTATAAACAATTATCGCTGCTAAAATTGGAACGATAATAAATGGAAGGAACATCACTGGGTTCATTACAATTGGGAAGCCAAATACGACGGGTTCATTAACATTGAAGATTGCAGGAAAAGCTGCAACTTTCCCAAGTGCCTTATATTGTTTTGACTTAGCAGCAAATAACATAGCAACAACCAAACCAAAGGTTATACCTGATCCAGACAAAATAAGGAAACTATCTAGGAATTGTTGAGTTACAATGTGAGCACCATTTTCAACGGATAGCTTCCCAGCTGCCAACATTGATTTATTGGCATCCAGGTTAGAAAGTAGTAAGGCTGTTACTACACCATTGACAACTGATTGTCCGTGCACACCAAACCACCACAAGAACGAAATAAAGAAGGCAATTCCAATCGCTCCGTAAAGTGATCCTGTTAGACCTTGTAGAGGAACCTGAATGACATCATAGATCATTTCAATGAAAGTACCGCCACTTGTCACTACTTTTGATACGATATAGACAATCATTGATAGTAAGAAAATCACGAAAGCAGGAATCATCGCTTCAAATTGTTTGGCAATGGCTTGAGGTACTTGTTCTGGCATTTTAATAACAATGTGTCTTTGGATAAACACAGTATAAATCGCACCAACTACCAGACCTATAATAAT
>JBKXCY010000117.1:0-5445 GCA_046994005.1 Streptococcus sp. | reverse complement strand
CCTGCAAGTGTTCATACTTTTTGTAAAAGGCATCCAAGGCCTCCTGACTAAGCTCATAAATCCGCTGTAGGAGTTCTTGGGGTGTTTTCTTCAAATGCAGCACACTGAAATAACCAGCCGCATAGAGCACGGTCGATACATCGTACTGCTCCTTCAAATCTCTGAGATAGGACCAAGAAGGAAGCGGAGACGTTTCTCCCAGCGCCTGATCAGCCAGATCGGGATGAAGATCTAGCTGGCTTGCGATAGCCACTAAGAGCGACAAGGCATTGATCCCTTTAAGAGGCTCCTTCATATGGGACAAGACGCCTTGCGCCACAACGACTGGCATGAGTTTACCCACTGTGCCAATGTGAAGGACTTTTTCTTTTTCTAGATCCGATTCAAAGGGCTCCGAATCCACTGCTAATACATAATCCAGATCAAACTTTTCCTGCAAGTCTGTCAGGAGGTCCAAGGCTCCCCGCATCCCACGGGAATAAGATTCCTCATCTCCAACAGAGAGATAGAGCAGATTGACCTGACCTTCAGTAGGGTCGGACGCATAGGCTTCTAGAACCCCTAATTGAAGGGCTAGGGCTGCTTTCATATCGCAAGACCCTCTGCCAAATTTCCAATCCCCAGAAGCTAAATCTTCCTGCATATCTGGTCGCACATCTAGTGTTTTCAAGGCTGCTGCTACTTTATCAGAATCGAGTGCGATTTCTGCTAAATTTCCATAGTCTTCTAGATCGACTGTATCATGGTGGTGAAACAGGATAACTGTTTTTTTCTTGCCCTTATCGACCAAGGCCCAATTGACCGACCGATGCAAGTGATCCTGTGGTACCTGATAGCGCCCAAAGTGGTCCGGATGTTCCTTAAAATAGGGGATTTGGGCAATCCGTTGATCCAGGTAGGCTTCAATTCCTTGCTCTGTCTCCGTATTGGTGAAGCTTGGAATGGCCAAGGCTTGGGTAAAAATCGTTTCGATACTCTCTCTATTGGTTCCTTTCACTTTCAAAACCAATCCTCCTTTGATATGATCAAACTAAATGAATAGATAGAAATATATGTATCAGGCTGATATTTCTATGTAGATAAAATCCTACCTTTTATATTCTCACTTCACTTCTTTCCTGTATGCGATTTCTTTTCTAGAAAGGGCTTGCTTCCAGCGCAAACGTTTGTCCCATCCAACTATTTTTGGTAAAATAAGGACATTCACATGAAAGAAGAAATAACAATGGAAAATCAAACCTTAATGCAATATTTTGAGTGGTACCTGCCAGCCGATGGCAACCACTGGACGCGTCTTGCTGAAGATGCGCAACACTTAGCAGACTTGGGTATTTGTAAAGTCTGGATGCCACCTGCCTTTAAAGCTACTTCTAACAATGACGTTGGTTACGGTGTCTATGACCTCTTTGATTTGGGCGAGTTTGACCAAAAAGGAACGGTTCGCACCAAATATGGCTTCAAAGAAGATTATCTGCAAGCCATTCAAGCCCTCAAAGCTGCTGGTATTCAACCAATGGCCGATGTCGTTCTTAACCACAAAGCTGCAGCAGATGGTCTAGAGGAGTTTGAGGTCGTTGAGGTCGATCCGATGGATCGAAACAAGGTTCTCACTGAGCCCTTCACCATTCAAGGATGGACTAAATTCACCTTTGATGGTCGAAATGGAGCCTATAATGACTTCCACTGGCATTGGTACCATTTCACCGGTACTGACTACGATGCTTCTCGCAATAAGAATGGAATCTACCAAATCCAAGGGGACAACAAAGGTTGGGCTCATGGAGATCTGGTAGACAAGGAAAATGGAAACTACGATTACCTCATGTACGCCGATATCGATTTCAAACACCCTGAAGTTGTAGAAAATCTCGATCAATGGGCTGAATGGTTTATCGAAACGACTGGTGTAGAAGGTTTCCGTCTGGATGCCGTCAAACACATCGACTCCTTCTTTATGAAGAATTTCATCCACAATATCACCCAAAAGTACGGGGAAGATTTCTACGTCTTTGGCGAGTTTTGGAATGGGGATAAAGAGACCAACGATGAATACTTGGAAAGCATTGACTACTTATACGACTTGATCGATGTGGCCCTCCACCAAAATTTCTTCAGAGCCAGCCAAGAGGGGGAAAATTTCGACCTGAGAAACATTTTTGATGGAACACTGGTGCAACATCATCCTGAACAGGCTGTATCCTTTGTGGACAACCATGATACCCAGAGAGGGCAAGCCTTAGAATCTACCATTGAAGAATGGTTTAAGCCTGCAGCCTATGCCTTGATCTTACTTCGTGAAGCTGGTTTGCCTTGTGTCTTCTATGGAGACTACTACGGTATCGAGGGCAAATTTGCGCAAGAAAGTTTCCAAGAGATTCTCGATCGTCTCTTATGGGTTCGTAAAGATCTGGCCTACGGGGAGCAAACGGACTACTTCGATGATCCAAATTGCATCGGCTGGACCCGCTCAGGTACAGAAGAATCAGCACCGATTGCCTGCTTGATTTCCAATAATCAAGCTGCTACAAAAGTCATGGAGATCGGCTCATCCTACGCAGGCCTCACCTACTATGATGTCCTAGAAAATTGTAGTGAAACTGTTCAAGTCCAAGAAGACGGTACTGCCGAATTCCCAGTGGCAGAACGCTCTGTCAGCGTCTGGGTAGCCCAAGATACAGAGGGCCAATAACCTTTATATGTAATTTTCTCCTAGGATCTACATCTTCCTAGGAGAATTTTTTTCCTGTAAAAATTTTATAGGAAATACAGCTTCATTTTAGCACTATAAGAAAGCGCTGTCAATGGCTATCGCGTCTATTTGAAAGAAATAAAGAGCATCAAAAAAAGCTGGAAAAAAATATCCAGCCTTCGATGTTTGATAGAAATAACTGTATGACGCAGTGGTTGATTGGTATCTTCGTTCGCTTATTAAGCTCCGAAGATACCTAATGAGGGAAACAAAGTTTCCTTTATCCACAACCTTCAACAGTCTCCCAGACTGTTGAAGCTATACGGGGGTGGGAAAATTGAAAAGGTTTGGGGAACCTTTTCAACTTTTTTTATTTTACGGAGTTCTTTCCTACTCCCTTCTTTTTAGCTCAATTCTGCAATGATTTCTTTCAATTGGGCTTTCGTATGAACTCCAGCCACTTGTTTGACAACTTGTCCATCTTTTTTAAATAGAAGAGTTGGGATCGACATGATACCGAATTGACGTGCTGTATTTGGATTTTCATCGACATCCATCTTACAGATTTTCAAATCATCTTCATGTACTTCTTCTGCCAACTGATCCAAGATCGGTGCTTGCATCCGACATGGGCCACACCAAGTTGCCCAAAAGTCAATCAAGACAAGTCCTTGGCTAGTTTCTTGTTCAAAAGTTGCATCTGTGATTACGTGTGCCATATTTCCTCCTTTTTCAGTAGGCATCTACTGATTCTGCATTTCTACTTTTATTTTACACTAAATAATGCCATTTTAGAAATATTTGCTACGGGGACTCCTTAGGCATCTTCTTTCTTCTTGCGCCAAAAGACGAGGCTAGAAGCTGTCAGGGTAAACAGACCTAAGAGACCCAGAGCATGATCTTTGCTACCTGTTTGTGGAAGCGTATGGTCCGCATGCCCTCCTTCTACTGCAGGAGTTGGAGCTTGAGGATCTTCTGCCAATCCTGGTGAAACAAATTGAGGTCCATAGGATACTGCTACTGTATGATGAGAGTTCTCTTGTGTAGCTGATCCTGTCTTCATCTCAACGACCTTCTCAGGAAAATCTTGGCTTGGTTGGACAAGATGTTCTGGGCTTGGAAGGGTATATTCTTCCTTGTAGTGCACTTCTGGTGCTACTAGAGCAGCTCCTTCAACTTCTGGCAGGTTTGCATAGTCTGTATCGCTTGCACTTGGTAGATAGCTTGCCTTTTGGGCGCGAGTCTTTTCGACAATTGGAATCGCAGCCTGGATAGAATCTGTCTTAAAGGTCACTTCATATGGATGCTCCACCGTTAAATCGGACGGGTCATAGGTGTTAAAGACTAGGGCTAACTTGTGACCTTTCTTAACCGTATAGAGATTTGGTTGGAGATAAACGGTGTAATCATGGTATTCCCCAACTTTTGGCTCAATGCTTGCGCGAGAGCTTGCTGAATCGTAGCCAGACTCAGGATTGGCAAGGTTGATCCAGCCTTTAGCGATCACCTTGTACTTGGTCTTGATGGTTTCGTATTCGGCTACAGATAAGTTGCTTAAATTGCTTCCCATCCAGAAAGCGTCGGCTGTTTTATCTTGCTTGACGCTACCATTTCCTACCACGTCAAAGTCCTCATCTGCCACGTCTACTAAGAGGGCATTGAGTTGGAAATTCTTTCCTTGACCTTTGGCAAGAGCTGCCTTGAAATGAACGGGAATGTGGCCCTTGATCGTAGTGTCCTCAGTGACATCAGAAACAAAGGTCAGATTAGCCTTAGAAGAGGCTTTGCTGACTGTTTCATTACGGTTAGCGATCTCAACACCTGCAGCCGCATAATCACTAGAAATGGTTTCTTCTAGACGTTTCGAGCTTGCATTCAAGAAGAGACGTTCATTGCTCTTCCAGTTATCATAGCTGGTCCACTTACTTGGATCATAGTTGTTTTGAGCTAGAACTGCTGGCAAACTTTCGACGTGATTGTCCACACCATAGAGGTAGTGGGTCAGCCAAGTATTGAGTAGGTCATAGAAATCTTGGCCCTTGGCTGTGATCCCATAGCCACGGGACATAGCAGCTGGATAGACGTGGTCTCCTTGGTGGAGATAGAGCTTGACATCTTGGCCCGCTTTCTTGAGTGCATCGTACATGAGTTCAAAATGTTTGGTCTTGACATTGTCATCGTTCAAGCCATGGACGATCAGGGCGCTGGTCTTGAGATTTTCTGGATGAAGTGTATAATCCCGCTCCTTCCAGACATCACTGTAGTTGCGATCATGAGCATACTGGTCCTTGTTCAATTGGTTGATGTAGTTGGAATAGTTTTGCCAAATCCCTGCCCAGTCTTCTTGATCCAGCATCCGCGTGCTAACGTAGAGGGAGAGCCATGAAAGGTCACTATAAGGTGCATTGCCAAATTGGGTCCCTTGGCTATTGAAATAATCGTACCAAGAAGCAATCCCTGCTGCTGGAACGATGGTCTTTAGGCCTTCTACGCCTGTCGCTGCCACACCAAAGGTTGTGGTGCCAGCCCAGGATAGACCGGTCATTGCGACATTGCCACTTGCCCAGTCTGCCTTGATTTCGATATTGCTAGTCTTATCGGTGTAGGCCTTGCGTTTGCCATTAACCCATTCGATGATATTCTTGAAGGCATTGATTTCGAGGTCAGACCCTGTCGTGTTAAAACCTTCGGATCCCTTAGTCCCAAGTCCAGCGCTTGAGATAAAGGCATAGCCTCTGACCAAGAAATAGTCGTAC
>JBKXCY010000116.1:0-5491 GCA_046994005.1 Streptococcus sp. | reverse complement strand
AGCTTGTAGATGGTTGGTTGGAGATCAAAGTCAAATTCCATCCACTCGCCTGGCGTCACGGCCTCAACCTCTAAGAGATCATGACGATTTTGGAGGTTGAGATAACCTTTCGAAATGACTCGTTGGCCAGCTTCTTTGAAAGGCAACTCGGTCAAATTGTCTAGCATATGGTAGCGACCGTTATCCAGCGTACGGACCGACAAGACAGCAGGATAGGGTTGGAGGTATTTCTTGCTTCCAAGCTCTAAGAGTTGGGCTGAAAGCAGGCCTTTATTGGTGCTGGAGTGAAGTCGCAGGTGAAGGCGAGCTTTCCCATTGAGGTGTAGGTCTTCTTCGATTGGAAGATCAATGGTCACCTGTTGCGCCTTATCCTGGTAGAGGTCCGTTAAGAAGGTCGGATAAGCCTTGCCATAGCGCTCGTAATCTTTTGTCTCGTAGCGGTTTTGGATGACTTTTTCGTCGTCTCCCAGGGAGAAGGTCCGCTGATTGGTTTGGTTGCCAAAATCATCTAAGGAAGTCCAACTTTGTTCTCCTGTATTGTCCTGCCAGATGACAGTAGGCAATTCATAGCTTGAATCGTAGCCCAGCAATTTTTTAGAGAGGAGGGCGTTCATGCTTTCGCGGAAGTCAATGGATTGCCAGTTGTTGAGATAGACATGGGCACCATTGTGATAGAAGAGGTGTTTCTTGATGCTTGTTGGAAGAGCCTGGAACATATTAAAGACGTGAAGAGGTTTCACGTTCCAGTCTTGCGAACCATGAGTGAAGACCACCTCAGCCTTCACCTGATCAGCATGTAAGAGATAATTGCGGTCGTGCCAGAATTGATTGTAGTCTCCAGAAGCGCGGTCCAGCTCTTTTTTCACGATGTCTAGATCGGCTTGGTGGGCTGCATTATGGTGCAAATAGTCTCCACCTAGAAGGTTGCGCGAGTAGGTCAATTCGGCAAGGGAATCGAAATCTTCACCTGGATAGCCACCAGGACTTGTCACGAGGCCGTTTTCGCGGTAGTAGTTGTACCAAGAAGAGATCCCAGCCTCTGCAATGATGACTTCAAGACCGTCCACACCTGTGGTCGCAAGGCCGTTAGACATGGTTCCAAGGTAAGAGATCCCGGTGGTTGCGACCTTTCCATTAGACCAATCAGCTTTGACTTGGCGTTTGCGTGTGTGATCTGTAAAGGCCCGGCAACGGCCATTGAGCCAGTCGATAACGTTCTTGTAGGCTTCGATTTGTTGGTAATTTCCATTGGTCATCAAGCCTTGCGAATCTTTTGTCCCCACTCCAGATACGTAGAGATTAGCGTAGCCGCGTGGAAGGAGGTAGTCGTTGAGGGTATAGCTGGAATTGATATGGGTGAGAGTTTCTTCAGCTTCATCGACTAGCTCAGCTGAACCGACAGGATCCACCAATTCTAATTGAGGTACTTCTACTTGAATGGTATGAGGTTCTTTGACCTCGAGGTCGACATTCATATTGTAGAGGGCCTTGTCGCTGGCCTTATCGTTGGTCCCTTGGTGATAAGGACTTGCGGTCATAACAGCTGGAATCTTGCCTTCATAGCGAGGACGGATAATGCTGACCTTGACCAAGTCTGGCAGACCATCTTTGTCGGTATCGACCCGACTTTCCACATAGACGACCTCGCGGATGGCATCATGGCTCGTAAAGGTTGCGAGGCTCTTGCCGTTAAAATAGTGATACTGGTTATCTTCAGGAATCAAGCCATCGCTGACCAACTGATCGATGAGTAAATTTCCTTTTACTGTTCGAGTATTGAGAAGGTGATAGAGGTTTTCTACCAAGTTTCCATACTCAATCGGAAATTGGACTTTTTTCAAGAAGCTATCCGTATCTTCAAAATCAATAAAATAGCGGAAACCGAGTAATTGGAGGGCTACTGTGTAAAAAATGTTCGGAGACCATTCGCAGTCAGATTGGATATACGTTAAAAAGTCTGTTTTAGAATCCACCACTAGGTTAGAGAGGGGATAATCTGTATCTTTATAGGTGAAGTAAACCTTGCGGACAAACCATTCAAACAGTTCTTTTTCTGGGAGGTGGGTGGGAAGGTCAAACCCAATTTCTTTTAGTTCCTTAAGAATGTCTTTTTGGTCAACAGATAGATAGCTATATTGATTGTATTTCATAGACTGCTCCTTTTATCAGTTTCTTTTTTCTTTACTTCTTATATTATACTTGATAAAATAGTATTTGTCTAAAGACCTTTCGTCTATAAGGAGAAGGAATATTGAAAAAAATATCTTTTGAACAAGTTGCAAGAAGACGGACCTTATTGTTTGGGGTTCTTGCCGTCATTTTTGGGATTCTCATTTTTCGAAACGGCGTTGGTTTCACCAAATTTTCCTTGGATCTATTAGCCATTTACTTTTTAGTTGATGGACTAGGAAGCTTTCTTCTTCGCTTTTTGTTACGTAGCAAGTCTATTTCCTATAGCCACTCTATTTGGTTTATTTTTCTTTCACTTGCGTTGATCTGGTTGAATCGACTGAGTAGTCTGCCCGTAAACTTAGTTGTGATTTGTTTAGGGGCATATCAGTTGGGGAGTGCCATTGTCTATGGGATCACATTTTGGCTTTATAAGGCCAATCGGGTAAAAGGAGGCTGGCTCTATTTATGGGATGCGCTTTTAAACGGTGGGCTTGGTCTAGCAACTGTCTTGGAACCTGGTTCAGATGGGCACTTCCAATTTATCCTCTTGGGGGCTTATCTGGTCTTGTTGGGGATTTCTAATATTCGAGATGGTATTTTATTTGACAAAGACCAACAAGGCCAAGAGTTAAAACGTCGCTTTCGTATTAGCCTACCGGTTATCTTTGCAGCCTTTATCCCTGCTAAGGAGTTAAAACGGTTTAACCAGTTTCTTCAAAAAGGGAGCTCGGCGGGACACACAGGCCCTTATCGATTGGTGAAAAAAGAAGAAGAGGCAAGGGAATTAGAAATTTTGGTTCATACTTCTGACAGCAACTTATTTGGAGCGATTGGGCATGTAGATATTTGTTATCAGGGGAAGGTCATTTCTTACGGAAGTTACGATCCCTTTTCAGAGCGTCTATTTGGGACGATTGGGGATGGCGTACTGTTTAAAGTGGATAAGGAACCATACATCGAACTATGTAAAAAAGAGAGTCAAAAGACGCTGTTTGGCTACAGCCTATCCCTTACCGAAGAAGAGAATCAGGCAGTAGAGAAGCGTCTAACTGAAATTGATCAGTTGTTAGAACCTTGGGATCCACCTAGGAGGTTACTGGAAGACGGTCAGCCGACCTACGCTTACAAATTGAAATATGATTTAGGGGCTGAGCTATATAAATTTACTTCTTCGCGTTTTAAATCTTACTTTGTTCTGTCTACTAATTGCTGCCTGTTAGCAGATTCCATTGTGGGACAGGCAGGAACGGCTGTATTAGATGTGCGTGGAGTGATTGCACCAGGGACCTATCAGGATTACTTAGAATACGAATTTGAAGCTCCAAACGGGCGGGTCCATACACGAACAGTATACTAAAAAAAGAAAGACAGATTTTTATTTTTGAAAAATCTGTCTTTTTTGCACAAGATTTCTTGTAAAAAGCCAGAAAATCTTTTACAATAAAAAGTGCTTGGAGGAAAGTATGACAGCAAATCAGATCGTAAGAGTGATCCCAGTCTTGAAAGTGAATAACCGAAATGTCAATCAACGCTTTTATGAAGAGACATTGGGAATGAAAGTATTAGTGGAAGAAGGAGCTCTCCTGTCTTTAGGAGATGCCTCAAAAGTAGAAAAAATCGTCTTAGAAGAGTCACCGAGTATGCGTTCGCGTAAGGTCGAAGGTCCAAAGAAATTGGGTCGCATCGTGGTGAAAGTGGCACAAGCTCAAGAAATTGATTATTTGTTGGCCCGCCAGCCAGAGACAAGCGCCCTTTACCAAGGAGCTAATGGTCGCGCCTTTGAAGTTGTGTCTCCTCAAGGAGATACCATTTTCGTGCATGCGGAAGAAAATCTTGAAAGCCTAGAACCTTTGGAGAAAGCGCCTCTTGTTGAGCTTCCAGAAGATTTCAAAGGTTTGACCAGCTTTGATGTGGACTTTCTTGAGGTCAATGTGGCCGATCTTGCTGAGGCTGAGAAGTTCTATAGCAACTTGCCAGCTTTGGCCCACTTTATCCATTTACAAGAAGCCCAAGGAAAAGATCTCCAAGTTGAGAACAAGGTTACTTGGGATTTGAGCATGATCAAGGTCGAATTGGCATCTTTTGATGTGGAAGACTTGAAAGAAAGCTTAGGAGAAACTGTCGATTTTGTGCACCGTAAGGGAACTTTCTTGATTGCCAAGGATCCAAGCCAGATCGAACTCTGGTTTGAAGCCAATCAAGATCAGGTCCATATTTCTTATGAAGAATAAGAATGGAGTGATGAGCGTGAATGCAATCATCGAAAAAATTACCGAACAAATCCAAGAAGGCATCTATCCAGGTGCCTCTCTTGCGCTTTACCGCGATGGTCAGTGGAGTGAGCACTATCTGGGACTAGCGGATCCTGAAAAAGGAGAGCCAGTAGTGGCTGACCTGGTCTATGATTTGGCTAGTGTCAGTAAGGTCGTTGGAGTTGCTACCATCTGTGCCTTTTTGTATGCGAAAGGGGAGCTTGCGCTTGATCGCCCCTTTAAAGAGCTTTACCCGCGTTTTGCTCATGAGAAGACGACCATCCGGGAACTCTTGACCCATACTTCTGGGCTCGATCCTTTTATCCCCAACCGGGATCAATTGGATGCGAGACAGTTGAAAACAGCTCTTGAAAATTTGCAGTTAAAAGAAGACAAGAGTTTTCATTACACCGACGTCAATTTTCTTCTGCTGGGCTTTTGGTTAGAAGACAGGTTTCGCCAGCCCTTGGATCGCTTATTTGAAGAGCTGATTTTTACGCCTTGGAAGATGACAGAAACACGGTTTGGACCGGTCGAAAAGGCGGTGCCAACGGTCCGTGGAGTGGCTTCTGGAAGTGTTCATGATCCCAAAGCGAGAGTTCTGGGCCCTCATGCGGGAAGTGCTGGACTTTTTTCAACTGTTGCTGATCTAGAGCGCTTCTTAGAGCATTATCTGAAGGATGATTTTGCGCGTGACTTGTCTCAGAATTTTGCGCGTGAAGAGGGCAAAACCCGCGCTCTCGGATGGAATCTAGAGGGGGACTGGTTGGATCATACGGGCTATACTGGAACCTTCATCATGTACAATCGCAAGAGCCAGGAGGCTGTGATCTTTTTGTCCAACCGGACCTATGAGAAGGATGAACGGGCCCAATGGATCCTGGACCGCAACTATTTGATGGACTTGATCAAACAAGAATTTGAAAAATAGAAATGGATGGCTGGGATGACGGATCCCGGCCTTTTCTTGTTTGTCTATAAAAAGGAGCTCTTCTGGGTGATTCATTTTTGGACTCCGTCTTAGGTTGGATTTCCTTCAAAAGCATCGCTTTTTTGGCTGATTTATA
>JBKXCY010000115.1:0-5518 GCA_046994005.1 Streptococcus sp. | reverse complement strand
AAAGCAACTGCATCTTCCAAAATAGGATTGACCAGCTCTTCCCAGCTGGTGAATGAGAATTTCACTTCTGGTTGTTGGACCGTCACATACATGATGAATTCAGGATCTTCTGCAGGTGTCATGGCTACAACCGAGTAGATATAATCATTTTCTCCTTGCAAGTATCCTTGATCTGTCGCCATTTGGGCAGTCCCTGATTTCACCGCAACGTTTTGACCGGGTACCTGAATGATGGGTCCATCACTGTACAAGGTTCCATACTCTGGATCTGTTCCGACGGTGATCATATAGTTCCGTGTCTGTTGTGCAGCTGATCCTGAAACTGGTTTTCCAACAACTTCTTTTTTTGATTTGCGGGCTGTGTCTGATTTTTTATCGTAAATAGCACTAATAAACTTCGGCTCCAACATTTGTCCATCATTAGCGATGGCACTAAAGGCCCGTAACATTTGAGTTTGACTGACGGAAATCCCTTGACCAAAGGCAGACATAGCTTGACTAACATAGTCACCCGGAAGGCTTCCAAAACTCTCATCGCCCATGCCAAAACGGGTAGGGAGACCAAATTTGAAGCGGTGGAGGTAATTCATCCAGACGTTATTTCCCATCTTCTGCTCTAGCTTGGTCATCCCAATATTACTAGAAAAGGCAAAGGCCTGTGCAATATTCATATAGCGACCTTCAGACAGTCCCATATTGACATCCCAGTCACGGATGGTCGCATCTTTTACTTGTAGTTCGTTATTATAGTATCCCTCATTATAAGCTGGGAAGGTTCCATGATCAATCGCCGAAGCTAATAACATGACCTTCATCGTTGAACCCGGTTCATATTGATCTTGATAAAGGATGGTATTCCAGGTTTTCAAGTTTTTCAGATCCAACCCTTGTTTGGTATCCGCATTATAGGTTGGACGTTGCGTTGTCGCCAGGATTTCTCCAGTTTTTGCACTCACAAGAGTCGCACTAACATACTTTCCTTTTACTTTTTCTTGGAAAACATCCATTCGCGTCTCAAGGTAGGTTTGTAATTCTGCTGAAATGGTCGTATAGACATCTTTTCCATCTTCTGTTTTGACAGAAACCTTATCTGAACCAGGAACGATATTGCCGTTTCGGTCTTTGTCATAGGTGATAATCCCATTTTGACCTGCAAGAATACGATCCAGAGATTTTTCCATCCCCGATTGTCCCTTCAAGGTTTTATTGCCATCTTTGTCTTCCTGAAGAGAAGCTTGGCCAATAAATTGAGAGGCAAAGACTCCATTTTTATAGCTCCGATTTGGACTCGTTGTAAAAGCGATCCCCTCGATCTTTGCTGCTTCAAGGGCGTCACGAATGGCTGTCATATTGCTATAAGTAATCCCATTACCGTTGGATCCAAAAGAAACCTGTTTTAATTTCTTTTGAGACAATTGTTGGACAACATAATTTTCATCCATTCCCAAGTACTGCTTAAAAATCTCCGCTACTTTTTTAAA
This sequence comes from Streptococcus sp., assembly GCA_046994005.1. Lineage (GTDB taxonomy): Bacteria > Bacillota > Bacilli > Lactobacillales > Streptococcaceae > Streptococcus. Next base: position 4,037 of record JBKXCY010000115.1, on the reverse strand, counting down.
CTGATTCTCTTCTACATATAAGATCTTTCCTGTAGCAGACTTGTACTTTTTATCGATAACCGCATAAACATTATAGGTTGTTGCATCTTCTGCAATCACAGCACCATTTCGATCGTAGATCGTGCCTCGTTTTGCAGGAACAATGACGGTTTCTTCATGCACCTTTTTGGCCTGGTCCGATAAGGTGACACCAAATTTCTTATCGGTGCCTATAATCAGAGCAAAATTTAACAGGAAGAGAAAAAAGAGGAAAATCGCCAGTACACTGAGGTTTTTCCCAACTTGTTTTCGATTTTGAGCCGGTAAACGGCGTTTTTTCACCGAATACCGAATCAAAAACTTTTTAAATTTATTCATCACTACTTGCACTCACTGTTTTTCGATTTTCTTTTTGTAACTTCATTCCTTGCGAACTGGCAAGTTTCGACAACCGATCATAGCGCGTCAATTCATTGACCTCTTGACGAACATCTGCCAATTCTGTTTTCTTTGCTTCCAGTTCTGTATTTAAATCTGTCAATTGATTCTGAACTTGCAAAATCCGCGTTTGCATAAAGACAATACTAATGGCTAAAATCACACCCGTTAAAACGATCGAGCCGTAAAAAGCCTTTTCTACTCTGGAGAAACGTCGAAAGTGATCTTGTAAGATCTGTGCTCTTGTTCTCTCTTCTTTTACTGGCATATTCATTCCTCTTATTTGTGTATTTTTTGAGCTACCCGCAACTTAGCAGAATGGGACCGATTGTTTTCCTCAAGCTCTTCTTGACTAGGTAGGATTGGCTTGCGGTTGACCAATTCCATTTTGGGTTTCAACTCATCTGGAATAAAGGGAAGTCCTTTGGGTACTTCAACAGTTGAAGCTTCTTTAAAGAGTTGCTTGGTCAAGCGATCTTCTAGCGAATGAAAGGTAATCACTGAAATGCGGCCTCCGATGGCAAGCAAATCCATAGCTTGTTGAATCGATTCATCGGCTGCTCCCAACTCATCATTGACTTCGATACGAATAGCTTGAAAAATCTGTTTAGCAGGATGGCCCTTTTTCTTGAGTTCCTTAGCTGGTTTAGCTGATTTAATGATCTCTGCTAATTCCGTTGTCGTTTCAATTGGTTTAATAGCCCGTGCCTGCTCAATTTTCCGAGCAATTTGCTTTGAAAATTTATCCTCTCCATACTTGAAAAAGATTCGGACCAAATCATGATAATCATAGGTATTCACAACTTCATAAGCTGTCAAGGAAGCCTCTTGATTCATGCGCATGTCCAAAGGTGCATCTTTCTTATATGAAAAGCCGCGTTCCCGTTCATCCAATTGAGGGCTGGATACTCCTAAATCGTAACAAATTCCATCGATTTCAGTCACTCCCAATTCATTTAGGCGCTCCTTCAACTGACGGAAGTTTCCCTTAATAAAGGTTACCATGCCTCTCTCAATGAAAGGAGACAAACGAGTTTTCGCATTCTCAATCGCATGCTGGTCCTGATCAAAGGCGTATAAATGACCAGATTCACTTAACTTTCCTAACAAATATTCACTATGTCCTGCTCCCCCCAATGTGGCATCCACATAGACCCCATCTGGCTTAACATCCAGCATATCAATGGTCTCATGGAGCAAAACGGTTACATGATGAAATTCTTTACTCATATCTTTACTATTTTACCATAAATAGGGACAAGATGCACTCCTGAAAGAATGTTCATTAAGGGATATTTTTTCTTATGTCTGTCTCTTCGAATGCCCTAATGAAACCTTGATTTTACTTGTTTCCTCTGTATTTTATGATACAATAATCTTATGAAAATAAAAAAACAAATACTAATTCCACTATTACTGGTTGATTTGATCGCCCTCTACTTATTTTTCACCACTATTGAAGCTTGGATTTTTTGGCTTGCCGCTACCATTCTTGTAGCCTCTTTTTGGGGATTCAAAAAAGCCTACCAACAGCAAAAAATGAAAGATAAGGAATGATGAGCGCTCTTCATTTGATTTTCTAAATCCTTTTGAAAGCTGAAGAAAATGCGCTTTGAAAACCATATTCGTAACCTTATATAACGTTGATGATCGATTGAAGCTTGGGACGGTTCCCAGCTTTTTTTGTTGGATGATTCTCTTAAAAAGTGACGATCATTTTTGGCAATAGAAAAACCCACCATCGGGTGAGTTTTCAAGTTATTTAGTGTATCTCCAATTACTATAAATTCCAAAGAGGACGATCCAGATCGTAGCTCCGATCGCTCCAATGTATGTTGATTCTTGCAAGAAGAGACAAACGAATACAAAGAGGAAGAAAACAATGGTCAATGGATTCAACACTTTATAAGCTGGCATGACAAAACCATCTGGCATAAATTCTTTTGATTTACGGTACTTAAGATGGGCGAGCATGGTTAAAATATAAATAGCAATGTAGACACCAGAAGAAGATGCCGTAATCAAGGCAAAGGCATCTGAAACACCTGGCAAGACATTGATAAAGGCTGAAACAGCCACCACAATCGCAGAAAAAATAATCGCGCGACTTGGAATCCCCATACGAGATAAGCTATTCAATTTCAAACGATTCATCACTTTGCTGTTTTGTGTTTCTTTTGCAATCTGGTACAAGTGACGCCCTGTTGAATAGAGAGTGGAATTCAAAGAAGATGCGGCAGCTGTTAGGACAACAAAATTAATCAAACCTGCTGCCCACTTGATTCCAACCATTTGAAAGACGGTCACAAATGGTGATTTATCGACAGGAAGCTGTTGCCAAGGGAAGATAGCCATAATGGCTAACAAAGCTCCTACATAGAAGATCACAATACGGATCGGAATTTCCTTGATCGCTTTTGGTAACACTTGACGAGGATTAGCGGTCTCTGAAGTGGTAATCCCGACAAACTCAATTGCCTGATAGGCAAAGAAAACCATTTGGAAGGCCATCACAAACTTAACCCAACCATTTGGAAACATCTGTAATCCATTGGTAATATTGGCTAAGCTGGCATGTCCTGCTGGTGTCTCAAAGTTGGTCATCACCATAAAAATACCTGTTGCGATTAAGGCTAGGATGGTAATAATTTTGATCATACCAAACCAAAATTCGACCTCTCCAAAGACCTTGACGGCTATCAAGTTCACACAACTCAACAGTGCTAGAAAGACAATTTGAATCTGCCAAGCAGGCCAATCAGGGAACCACAATTGAACATAGTTTGAAACTGCTGTGATCTCTGCCATTCCTAGAAATATCAAGGAAACCCAATAGGACCAACCCGAAAAGTATCCCCAGCCTTTTCCTAAATACTTGGTGATAAAATTGATGAAGGTATGTTGGTCAGGATCCATATAGAGCATTTCCCCAATGGCCCGCATCATCAAATACATAAAGCCGCCTGTCAGCAAATAGACTAAAATTATGGATGGACCTGTTAGAGAGAGGGAACGCCCTGCTCCTAGAAAGAGTCCTGTCCCAATGGTCCCTGCAATCGCAATCAGCTGCACATGCCGATTTTGCAGACCCCGGACCATCCCATTTTCAGTTTCTTCATTCGAGTGAAGTTTTTTTGACATATGATTACTCCAATTCTTTTTCTGTACATTTTCAGAAAAGTATACTTCAAATTTTCACACAATCTACTATACCATGTTTTTAAAATTTGGTCAATCTAGTCCAGAATATTCTGAATTTTGAAGATGCAAAAGAATGCTGGAGTCTCTTCCAGCACTCTTTTGATTATGAATTAGGGTCATCGAGACTACGGCCATGCAAACCTTTTTCCCGTTGCACTTGACGTAGTTTCTCAGGTGTCACATCGTTTCCTTCTTCATCCACAATTTTGATTCCTTCGATGTGGTGACGAACGGAGCGACGATAACCTTCAATATATTCTTCGCGAAGTTCAGCTTGTTCAACTGCTTCTTCCGGTGTTAAGCCAACTTCTTTTTTCTTTTTTGCAAGCTCATTAATCCGAGCGATTTTTTCAGGTGTCATTATCAGACCTACTTTCTACCTGTCACCAGGTCATTATTTAGTGTTCAATTGATTAAAG
>JBKXCY010000114.1:0-5624 GCA_046994005.1 Streptococcus sp. | reverse complement strand
GAGTTGTTCATGAGCTTGGGCCACTACTCGAATGGCCAAATCGATGCGTTTTCTTGGATCCAAGCGGGAAGCTGTGAGCACACTAAAGGGAGGTCTGTCTCCTTGTGATTCCGTCAATTCTTCTAGATGCCCTACCGGAATGCTATAGATTGGAATTCCTTGGCATCCTTTTTCAGCAAGCGTCTGCTCCAAGACTTCTTTTTGAAGATCCGTCGCCGTGATGAAGTAATCGAAGCGTTTGGCATACTTGAACACATAATAATATTCATAATTGAGATGGCCATTTTCAAATTCATGCTCCGAATGAAACACCATGGCGAGCTTTGAAGGAGCAGCCTTCTCCAACAAAGGACGGGCAAAATCCATGCGCGAAGCCCGGTCAAGCAGAATCAGATCTTCTTCTTTTAGCGACAGCTGCGACAAAAAACGTCTCATCACTTCTGTATGGTTGGTCAAAATCTCAGGCCCCAGTTTATAGAGCCAGCTTCCACCCAACCTCGATTCTTCAAAAGCGATAGTTCCATATTGATTGTGATAGGTCCGTCTGACAACACTACCATACTGAAAATACTCTGTGACAAGTTTACAAGCTCCATAATACTCTCGCTTGATCATATTTCCAGATAAAAGATAATCCACATAGCGGACACAGTCTGGATGATAGGGGTCCAGATGAAAGGTCAGTGCGTTTCTATCCGCCAATTGATAACGAATAGCTTCTTCTGTTTTTTCAACAACATCTAGACGAGTCAGTTGAAACTCCATTTGCAAGGCCCCCACCGTCTTTTGAGGGACTGTAGTCTGTTGATCTGAAAAAGCTAAATGAGCAAAAAGCAACTCCTCATCCCGATGCCCCAAAGAGAGGTAATAGGCCAATTTTTCTGGAGTGGGCCAAGTGGTAAAGACAAACTTCGCTGTCGCTCCTAGACTCCGGAGCATCTTTGCCCGAGAGGCTTGTGCAACATCGACCCCATTGGGTTCAAATCCCACTAATAGATTAAAGGTATAAATGGTCATGCTGTTCCTCCCTCTAATCGCTTAAAGATCTCTTTCAGAGCATCTTTTTCTGGCAGTTCCAAGATCCGCACTTGCTCTCTTAACATTTCTTTGAAGGCCTCTGGATGCTGGAGCAATATTTCTAGTTGCTGTTTCATTTCTTCGACTGTATCGGTAATCGTGCTCAATTCTTTATAGGCTTCCTGGTGCACCGTGCTCTTTAAACCAAACAAGACTAGCCCATTTTCAAGAGCACGTATACTACTGTTCATCACTTCTTCCCCTTGGTTGCAATCCAGATAAATAGAACATCTAGCTAATAAACTCTCATAATTTCCCAGCGAAATCCCTGGATAGAGGCGTACATTTGGTCGAGCCGCTAAATCTGTTAATTTCGGACCCATGGCCGTTAAGGCTGCAATATGAAAGGTCACTTGTGGGAACTGATGGACTAGGCTAGATAAGCCTTCGACCTCTTGAGAAGCCGTCATGACCAGGGCTTCTGGTTGAAAACTTTCCTGCTCCACATCTACTAGCCCCGACAGAGCCGTGATTCCGTCTTTTTTCTCACTCAAAATTCCATCTTCTACCAACAAAATCTGGCCAACATGCTCTTTGATCTCATCTAGAGCATGAGCTTCACGAGCACAGTAGGCTAGTCGCTCCTTTGGTATCTCTTTCACAAAAGCTAGCAAGCTCTGATCTATCAAAAGAATGGCTTCATCTTCCGGCAAGACTTGTTTCAGAACAGCTTTTTGAAGCTCTTCTTTATTGGCATACAGATGATCCCGTCCTTTAGGGGGTTGATGCAAAAAGATCCCTTGCGAAATATAATGAAGCAGGACTTCTTCTTGCTGACGGTTCAAATAAATGTCTAAATAAGGTTGACCAGCATCAGTAAGGAGACTTTGCTTGCTTCTCCAGCCATAGCGGTTGTAAACATCAATGGATACGATCTCTTCTCCCCGACCAAACCACTCTACTCTGTCAACCGTTCGTGACAAGATATCCCCTCGCAAAACCACATTGGCACGACGTTCCTCCCCATCAAAAAGATAGGTCGTGATCCCAAGCGTCCAACATTCCCATAATTCTGGAACAGCTAGATCATTGAAAAATAAAGGTTTTCCAACTTTTGATGCTGGGTCTTTTTGGGTAAAAAAGGTCGCAAGACTCTCAGTCTGTTGGTCCAAATCTGTTTCCAGATTGGTCACAAATACTCGGTAGGACTGGCCAAGTTTGGCCAAGTATTTTTGCAAACGATCCAGCTCTCTGGTCTGCTCTGGTGCAATAATGAACATGCTGATCCTTTCTCGTTAATAAGGGTTAGTCCATCGTTTCAATGAAACGGAGGTTGGTCACCACGCGCTCATAGGTTTCTGACCCTTGCAAGCCTGCTTCCTCTAATTTTTCAAGGGCCCGTTTCAAGCGCGTTTTGTAGATATAGCGATGCCAGGTCAAATCATAGCCCAACATCCCCAGTAGAGCCAATTTCTCGTGCTTAGCTTCCATCTCATCGAGTACCCGCTTTTCTGTCCAAACCTGGGACAGAGTATCTGCACGGCCCACGCGATACCAATAAATACACTTCTCCGTATGAACTACTCGATGGGCCTTTAAGAATAACTTGTACATGAGAAAGTTGTCTTCGACATTTTTTCCGACCGGAAAACGAAGCCCTTCAAATAAGCTACGCTTATAGAGCTTCATCATGGCACAAGCCCAGGCCATATCTCTGGTCTCCTGGATGGCATCCTGGTCCATGATCTCACGTCCCTCATAAAGGGTCTCTGAATAATCGTCGTCCGTTACCTTGATCAAGTATTTGCTACTACTGTCATCATAGAGGTTATAGTTGGCTACGGAGACATCCGCATCATACTTCTTCAGTTGACGATAGAGCACTTCTACATAATCCTCCGTCACCCAGTCATCTGGATCAATAAAGGTGATATAATCACCAGTCGCCAACTCACTCCCTGTATTACGGGCAGCAGATAAGCCCCCATTTTCTTGACGGACGTAGCGGATGCGCGCATCCTTCCTAAAAAATTCTTTACAGATCTCTTCTGATTGGTCTGGCGAACCATCATTGACCAATATGATCTCTAAATGCGGATAAGTCTGATGGATAACCGTCTCCAAACATTGTCTCAAATAAGCTTCTACATTATAAATAGGAATGATGATACTCACTACTTCATTTGTTTCCATGCTTCTTCTCATTTCTCTTTAAATAATCGCGAATCGCTGCCACCATCTCCTGCACCTGGTCATCCCTAAACACCCGATTCTCACCATTCTGCACATGATTGGTTCCCTCAAAAGAAAAAATAGGGACGCCTTGTTGGCTGAGTGTTTGCGTGATTTGATCGACCTCATCATAGGGATTGATATCCAGATACAAATCCAATTTTTCTATAACCTTCCGACTAGTCAAAGGATCAAAGGAAGGGTATAAAAATAGGTTGGGGTAGCGTTCCAATTGCACCAAGTTAAAACCAAAATGACTATGGGCAAGAACATGAATCGCGACATCTGGCAACTCTTTTAACAACGTCTCCAACTCGTGGATATCTGCTGTATGAGTATAAATAGCCGCATGATAAGGAAAAGTTCCCACTAGATCTTGATAAGTTTGCTTCAAAATCGGTTTTCGAAGCAAAATTTCCTCCCAAGATAGGGCATAATAAAACCACCATAATTCACGAAAACGATTGAAGCGTTTGGAGGTCCATGGTTTATTATGAGAGGTGTAATGAATGACCGCAGGAATCCCTTGGAAGGCCTCATACCAGTCCAAATCACCATAGAGATATTGATCCTTATCAGACCCTACTTGTAGATTATAGGTCCAAGGTAATGGATACCATGCATCTTTGAAATACATATTTAAAATCCCTTGATCTCCATAAACATGCTGATGGTGCTCGCGAGTGAGGTCAAAAAGAGCCTCTGTCACTTGGTGCTCTTGCCACCAAGCCTCATCAATCACCAAAAGTCCAGCATTAAAACCATCTGTCGTCGTCGGCTTATCAACCACTGCACCCAGTCCATAACCTTTTAGATCGACCTCAAATAAAGGCGATAAATCCTGTGTAAAGATCATATCACAATCCAGATAGAGGATTCGCTCTTCTTCCACCATCTCTGGAATAGCGTAACGGAAATAGGTTGCATAGTGAATATGGTCACTTGGAAGCGAAAAGGACTGGAATTGCTCGGGAGACATCCGACAATTGATCACTTCTGAATCCAACTGGCGCAAGCGCTGATTCATGATAGTAAACCACTCAGTTGGTAGATCTTCATTTAAGACATATATTTTCAACTGGTCCTGATGGGCACACAGTGACTTTATAGCGGTTTCCAACTTTTCCATATAAGACAGATTGGCTGAAAACACGACAGCTTTTTTACTCATAACTTCCCCTTTTTTCTTTCATTAGAATACCATTTTCAAGAGAGGAAAACAATTTCTAAGCCCTAAAAAGAGGCCTAGACAAGTGTCTATGACCTCTTTTACATCGGTTTCTTATTTTTGGTCTAATACAGCTAGTGTATCGTCTACCAAATTTGCCCCTAAGACATGCTTGAAGTGATTCAAAGCAAACTGGTGATTTTCAGGAGTAAGCGATGCCACTGCAGGTTCCACAACCTCGATCTGATAACCCAGATTGTAGGCATCAACCGCTGTATGGAGAACACAGATATCGGTCAAGACCCCAGTCAAAATAACGGTATCTACATGGCGTTCCCGAAGGCGGATATCTAGGTCCGTTCCTGAAAAGGCAGAATAATGACGCTTGTCCATCCAAAAGACACGTGGATCCGCTTGGTGCTCCCGATAAAAATCTGCTAAGGGACCGTACAAATCTCGTCCACTGGTCCCAATGATATTATGAGGTGGGAAGAGCTTGCTTTCTGGATGAAAGGGATCGTCCACATCATGCGCATCAATGGCAAAAAAGACATAGGCTCCTTGGTCAAAGGCCAATTGGGTCACCTGAGCAATGCTCTCAGAAATGGCTTGGGCGGGAGCCCCTGCCGTTAGCTTACCTTCATCCGCTACAAAATCAACGGTGTAGTCAATCGAAATTAATGCTTTAGCCATTAGTAGTCTCTTTTCTTAATTTCTTCAAAAATATCTGGTATCAACACTTTGAGATAAGTTCCCTTCATTCCGAGTGAACGACTTTCAATAATACCAGCAGATTCCAATTTCCGAAGTGCATTGACAATCACAGAACGGGTAATGCCAATACGATCTGCGATGATAGAAGCAGTCAACTGACCTTCATTGCCTTTCAATTCACTAAGGATGGCAGATACGGCACGCAATTCGGAGTAAGACAAGGTATTGACAGCCATATTGACAGCTGTGCGACGACGAATATTTTTCTCGTCTTCCTCACGTTGGTAGTTCAGCATTTGAATGCCCACTACGGTGCTAGCAATCTCAACTAAGATCAAATCATCATCCGCAAACTGTTTATCATTGCGCCAAATGATCAAGGACCCCAACCGAATCCCAGAAACATGAATAGGCGCAATGGTGGTCAGGCCATCAGGAAATTCCGACTTGGTTTCGACCGGAAAGATACTCAAATCATGGTCCACATCTAAAT
>JBKXCY010000113.1:0-5652 GCA_046994005.1 Streptococcus sp. | reverse complement strand
TAGCCTTTGACACGATTCGTCGCTACTTTGAGTATCGTGGCTACGAAGTTGCCTATATTTCCAACTTTACCGATGTGGATGATAAGATCATCAACCGTGCCAAGGAAGAAGGCATTACTCCTCAGGAAGTGGCGGATAAGTACATCGCAGCCTTTCGTGAAGATGTGACGGCTCTTGGGGTCAAGCCTGCAACCCGCCACCCTCGTGTGGTTGAGTTTATGGATGACATCATTCGCTTTGTTACCGACTTGATCGAAAAAGGCTATGCCTATGAGAGCCAAGGCGATGTCTATTTCCGTGTGGAAAAATCCATAACTATGCTAAGTTAGCCAATAAAACTTTGGAAGACCTAGAGCTAGGAGCTTCTGGTCGGACAGATGAAGAAACAGCCCGCAAGGAAAATCCAGTCGATTTTGCCCTCTGGAAAGCTGCCAAACCAGGTGAAGTTTCTTGGGAAAGCCCTTGGGGACCTGGTCGTCCGGGTTGGCACATTGAGTGTTCGGTTATGTCAACTGGGATTTTAGGCGATACCATTGATATTCACGGTGGTGGAGCTGACCTTGAGTTCCCGCACCATACCAATGAAATTGCCCAGTCAGAGGCTAAGACAGGCAAGACCTTTGCCAACTACTGGATGCACAATGGTTTTGTCAATATTGATAATGTCAAGATGTCCAAGTCCTTGGGCAACTTTATCACTGTGCATGATGCTTTGAAGACGATCGATGGTCAAGTGCTTCGTTTCTTCTTTGCGACCCAGCACTACCGCAAGCCCATTAACTTCACAGAAAAAGCGGTACGCGATGCGGAGACCAACCTCAAGTATTTGAAAAATACCTATGAGCAACCGTTCACAGGAGAAGTGGATCCAGCAGACTTACAAAACTTTGTGGACAAGTTTATTGCGGCGATGGATGAGGATATCAATGCCGCTAACGGAATCACCGTTGTCTTTGAATTGGCCAAATGGATCAATTCAGGTCACTACAACCAAGACGTTAAGGATGCCTTGGCAAAGATGTTAGAAGTCTTTGGAGTGGTCTTTGTTGAAGAAGTTTTGGATGCGGATATTGAAGCCTTGATCGCTGAACGTCAGGAAGCGCGGGCTAAGAAAGATTTTGCGCGAGCAGATGCCATTCGCGATGAATTGGCTGCGCAAGGAATCAAGCTCTTGGATACAAAAGAAGGCGTAAGGTGGACACGTGATTGATGTCAATCTGATTAACGGCATAGCCCTTGCCTTTGAAGGGGATGCGGTCTATTCCATGTATATTCGTAGGCACCTAATTTTTCAAGGGATGACCAAGCCCAATAAGCTTCACCAGGCTGCAACCCGCTACGTCTCTGCTAGAGCTCAGGCTAGCTTGATTGAAAGCATGCTGGAGCAAGAAATTCTGACAGAAAAAGAGTTGGAGATCTACAAGCGCGGTCGCAATACCAATAGCCATACCAAGGCCAAAAATGCGGATGTCGTGACTTATCGCATGTCGACAGGCTTTGAAGCCGTCATGGGCTATCTTCATATGACGGGGGAGCTCTCTCGTCTAGAAGAGCTGATTGACTGGTGCATCCAGCAAGTAGAAGAAGGAAGAAAGCAGTGAAAAATATCAGAGAGTGGTTTCCTCATGCAGAGGTGACGGATCAAGCCCATCCACCAGCTGGTTATGTAGCGATACCCCTTCAGGCTCATCAATGGCTGCTACTGAAGGAAGAAGAGCTAACCGAGCGAGAAAAACAATTGATTTCCTGGTTGGGAGGTGAAGAAGAGGTTGCCCCCAATCCTTGGTACCAATACCTGATCGATGGAAAGGGAGAAGCACCTCAGGTCATCAAAAAAATGCAGCTTGTCTATTGCCATCTCTCGCACTCAACAGCGGAAGGGATGGCTTCTTGGTTAGAGATGATGCAGACACTCTTGCCCAACTTCCGAGCAACCTTGCAACTGAGTGGACAAGATTATGTGCTCATTCTGGACCAAGACCAGTCTTTACCTGTGGCCGATATCTTAAAAGATACCGTCTCTGCCATGGAGTATGACTTCAATATTCGTTTATCTATCTTGGTCGGGCAAGTATGGACCGAGTCTAAAGACGGGAAAGTGTCTCCGGTCATCCGAGCAGAACGGGCGGTCTTTCGAGCCTGGATTCGAGAAGGCCATCAAGGTGTCTATCGCTTTTCTCAACTCTATCTATGGGGAATCGAGCAGGCAGATTTAGATCTTACCCCAATCAAAACAAGCTTGCATCAGTTGATTGAAAGTCAAGAACAATTGCAAGACATCATTGTTGCTCTTTGGGACAATGGGGCAGTCGTCACCAAGGCCGCCCAGCAACTCTATCTCCACCGCAATTCGCTCCAATATAAGATTGACAAGTGGGAGGAGTTGACGGGTCTTCAGTTGAAAAATCTGACAGATCTAGCCCTGTGCTATCATTTAGTTTTACAAGATGTGATTTAAACGGAATCAATCCAGAGTTTTGTGCAACTTGCACAAAACTCTTTTTCTTTTTTGTGAGACTTGCCATAGATTTGTAAAACGTTTTCATTTACAATAGAACTATAAACATCAAAGGAGTACCATCATGGTAGAATTAAATCTTAAAAATATTTACAAAAAATATCCAAACAGCGAACACTACTCAGTTGAAGACTTCAACTTGGACATCAAAGACAAAGAATTTATCGTTTTCGTAGGTCCTTCAGGATGTGGTAAATCAACGACTCTTCGTATGATCGCTGGTCTTGAAGACATCACAGAAGGTGAATGTTCAATCGATGGCACTGTTGTAAACAACGTGGCACCTAAAGACCGTGATATCGCCATGGTATTCCAAAACTACGCTCTTTACCCACACATGACTGTGTACGATAACATGGCATTTGGTTTGAAATTGCGTAAATACAGCAAGGAAGATATCGACAAACGTGTACAAGAAGCAGCTGAAATCCTTGGCTTGAAAGAATTCTTGGATCGTAAACCAGCTGACCTTTCTGGTGGTCAACGTCAACGTGTAGCCATGGGACGTGCGATTGTCCGTGATGCAAAAGTGTTCTTGATGGATGAACCTTTGTCAAACTTGGATGCGAAACTTCGTGTATCGATGCGTGCTGAAATTGCGAAAATCCACCGTCGTATCGGAGCTACAACGATCTACGTAACTCACGACCAAACAGAAGCGATGACACTTGCTGACCGTATCGTTATCATGTCTGCTACTAAAAACCCAGCTGGTACAGGTACTATCGGACGTGTAGAACAAATCGGTACTCCGCAAGAAGTGTATAAGAACCCTGTGAATAAATTCGTAGCTGGATTCATCGGAAGCCCTGCCATGAACTTCATTAACGTGAAATTGGAAGGTGGACACATCGTTGCCAATGGATTGAACTTGAAAGTTCCAGAAGGTGCTTTGAAAGTCTTGAAAGAAAAAGGCTATGATGGTAAAGAATTGATCTTTGGTATCCGTCCAGAAGACGTGAATACAGAAGCTGCTTTCCTTGAAACATTCCCAGAATCAGTCGTGAAAGCAACCATCTCTGTATCTGAGTTACTTGGTTCAGAATCTCACTTGTACTGCCAAGTTGGTGACAACGAATTCATCGCTAAAGTAGATGCACGTGACTACCTTGGAACTGGTGAAACCATCGAACTTGGATTTGACTTGAACAAAGCTCACTTCTTCGACAAAGAAACTGAAAAGACAGTATACTAATACCTACTGACGCTATAGAGACTGAGACAACTTGTCTCGGTCTCTTTCATTTTAAGGAGACAAGACATGGAAAAAGACTGGTGGAAGGGGAAGGTCGCTTATCAGATCTACCCAAAAAGCTTCAAAGACAGCAATGGTGATGGCGTTGGAGATTTGAAAGGCATCACGGAAAAACTTGATTACCTTCAAAAATTAGGAATTGATATTCTCTGGTTATCCCCTATTTACAAGAGTCCGTTTATTGACCAGGGCTATGATATTTCTGACTATTATGCCATTGATCCTATTTTTGGAACTATGGAAGATATGGAAGAGCTGATCGCTGAAGGTAAGAAACGGGGCATTTCCATCATCATGGACTTGGTGGTCAACCACTGCTCCAGTCATCATGAGTGGTTCCAAAAAGCTCTAGCGGATCCAGATGGCCCTTATGCAGACTACTTTTACTTCATCGAAAGTGACAAGGAACCTAACAACTGGGAAAGTTACTTTGGAGGCAGTGTTTGGGAGCCGGTTCCTGGTACTAATAAATACTATCTCCATTCTTTCCACAAGGATCAGCCGGATCTCAATTGGCAAAATCCTGTCTTGCGCGATGAGATTTATAAGATGATTAATTGGTGGTTGGACAAGGGAATTGCGGGCTTCCGGATTGATGCTATTATCAATATTAAAAAAGATTTAGAATGGCGTTCGCTTCCGTCTGATCGTGACAATGGCCTAGTCCCAGTGCCGGAATCGCTGGTCAATGCGCAACCGATTGAACCTTTCTTGCAAGAGTTAAAGGAGCGGACCTTCGCCAAGTACAATGCCTTCACAGTAGGGGAAGTTTTCAATGAAACTGACGAAGAATTGCATTTCTTCATTGGAAAAGATGGTGTCTTCTCTTCCATCTTTGACTTCAAACAAACCATGCTGGGTCAGGAAGGAAAAGGCTGGTTCGACCATGCTCTTCCAACTGCAGATGAACTCAAGGAAAGTATTTTCCAAGCCCATGAGCGCGCGGATAGCATTGGGGTTCTATCGACCATCATTGAAAACCACGACGAACCTCGTGGAGTGTCCCATTATATCGCAGAAGGTCAAGTCAACGACACGAGTAAAAAAGCTCTGGGAACTATTCAAATCTTGCGTAAGGGAATTCCGTTTATCTATCAAGGCCAAGAAATTGGAATGGAAAACCAAGTCTTTGAATCAGTGGAGGACTTTGATGATATCGCGACCATCAATGGCTACCACGTCGCGAAAGAAGCTGGTTTAAGCGAGGAAGAAGCCTTGGCCGCGATTGCCAACTACAGCCGGGACAATGCGCGGACACCCATGCAGTGGTCAGCGGAGCCAGGATTGGGCTTTAGCGATGGAACAGCCTGGTTGATCAGTCCCAAACCAAATGTTGCCATCAATGTGAAAGATCAAGAAAAGGATCCAAATTCCATCTTGAATTACTATCGCCAGTTGACGGCCTTGTATCGCCATCCCCTTTATGGAAATACCATCCGATTCGGAGATATGATCCCAGCGTATCGGGACCGTGAAAACATCATCGCCTTTGAACGCCGTGGGGACAAACGTCTCTTGGTTGTCAGCAATTTCCAAAATCGCCAGGCTAGCTTGGAGTTGCCAGCTCCGATTAAAACGGTCGTTTTAAATAATACAGCAGGATTATTCCAAGAAGGAGACCAAGTGCTCGAATTGACCCCTTACCAAACTGTTGTGCTAGAATTAGCAGAATAGAAAGAAACTTTGTATTATTGTTAGATTTAAGATGTAGAATAGTATTTTCATTAAAAAATCTGGAGAAATTTATAAAAGTTATCTATACTTTAGAATCAGTCAAGTATAAACTGAAACTTTCCGCCGTGAGAAAAGTGCCTGAAACAACTGTGTTTCAGGCACTCGGGAGTTTTGAGACCTTAGGCTCAAAACTAAGTCATGGAAC
>JBKXCY010000112.1:0-5669 GCA_046994005.1 Streptococcus sp. | reverse complement strand
GCTGATGAAATCAGCGTAGTAGAGCCCACTCAACCACTGCGTCTTGCTCTACAATACAAAGATAACTGAGAGGCTAGGACTTTTGTCCCAGCCTCCTTTTTATTTCCTCCGCTCTGCATAGTCGACAAAATGAAACTTGTCTAATTTGTGACGGCTTTCGGTGAACTGGAATTGCCGACCGTCTGCTAAGTAAACTTGGGAGCGGACCGTTAGCACGTGTTGGTCTTTTCCAAGATCCAGTAAGATCTTATCGCGATTATCGATTGGTGAAATCAAAATTTCTTTCTTATTGGGTTGAAGTGTTTTTTTTGAAAAATATTTTTGAAAGCGCTTGAAAATGTAAAACCATTCCCTTATAATAAAAGAGGAAAACTTTTTAGGGATGGAGAGAAGCATGAGAAATAACGGAAAAAAGATTCGATTATTAGCAGTAGCTACCTTATTGGTTAGTCAGTTGGGGGTCTTTAACAGTGCCCTCACGGTAGTTGCTGACGAGACCACAGCTTCGACTTCAGAGCCAGCACTTGTGACGAACACTAGTAGCGAGGAAGGCTTGACAAATCATTCGACTTCCGCAACAACAACTACAGAAGCTACGACGAGAGCTTCGAGTGATAGAGGAGAGATATCTAGCAGTTCCTCGGAGGATACCGAAGAGAAAACGGTTAAGATTGGGGAGATTCAAGGGGAAGCGCAACGCTCTCCACTTGAAGGCCAAAAGGTAGCCATCAAAAATGCGGTCGTGACCAAAACAGACCGCTATGGTTTTTATGCTCAAGATATTGAATCGGATGGTAATAGTCGGACTTCAGATGGGATTTATGTAGTTTCTAAATACAAGGTCAAGGTCGGTGACAAGGTAAAAATCACCGGTACTGTCAAGGAAGGTTATATGGAAGAAGTCACCTTGGGAGCTGGGAAGACCTTTAAGGAACCGATGAATAGTTTAACGGTGACCATGTTGGTTGATGCTTGGATCACAAAAGACGGGACAGCCCCTCTTCCAGAAGCTGTAAATATCACTGCGGGGATGCCGGCAGAGGTGAAGACTAATCCAACAGCTTATGCTCCAGAAACCGATGCCCTCGATTATTGGGAAAGTCTGGAAGGCATGCTCACTGAGGTAAAGAAACCGCATGTTCTAGGTCCCCAGTATAAAGGAGATATCTATGTATTGGGAGAAGATTTTACAGGCCTTCCTTTAAACAATATTGGAGGTCTGAATCTACGGCCACATGCGCAAAATACAGCGACGATCCCGATTTATGTTGGTAATCAGTTTGTCGCAAAAGCCAAAGATTACTTTGCAGAAGATGTGACAGGAGTGGTGACTTATCGGAATAGCTTTTATAAGGTAGAGCCCACTCAACAGTTGACAGTTCAAGATGGTGGCTTGCAGCGTCAAGCAGCTCAAACCCAACCAAGTGAGGACAAGCTGACCATCGCTTCCTATAATATTGAAAATTTCTCGGCCAACAATGACAAAAATGAAACGCCAGAGGATAAGGTGACGCTGATTGCCAATTCCTTTATCCATGAAATTCACAATCCGGATATTATCACTTTGATCGAAGTGCAGGACAATAATGGTAGTGTGGATGACGGGACGACCAGTGGTCTTGAAAGTGGACGCAAACTAGCCAATCGGATCAAGGAATTGGGTGGCAAGAGCTATGAGTATACGGAGGTTGCTCCAGTAGATGGCGCTGACGGAGGAAAGCCTGGTTCTAATATTCGTTTGGGAATCCTCTACAATCCAGAACGTGTGACCTTAGCCAAGAAAGAGGCAGCGACTAGCAACGAAGCAGCACAATTTGACAAGGGACACCTGGTTAAAAATCCAGCTCGGATTGCCCCTAATGATCCATCGTTTAATCATACTCGCAAGTCTTTAGCTGTTGAGTTTGAATTCAAAGGTCAACCAGTTGTGGTGATTGCCAATCACTTGAAATCAAAAATCGGAGATGATGCTATTTATGGGGCAAGCCAACCAGCAGTGGAACATACCTTGCCAACTCGTGAAGCACAAGCTAGTGTCATCCATCAATTCGTCCAAGAAGGCTTGAAGCAAAATCCGAAGACGACCTTCGTTTTGACGGGGGATTTTAATGATTACGATTTCTCAACCACAGCACAGATTCTTGCGGGCAATGAGCTAACCAACTTAATGTCCCAACATGATGCAGGTGATCGCTATTCTTATTTCTACCGTGGTAGCAACCAAGTATTGGATAACATTTTTATCTCAAACAACATGGCAACCAAAGCAACGTTTGAACCAGTCCATATCAATGCTTCCTTTATGAAGGAACACGGTCGTGCATCAGACCATGATCCTGTCTTGGTCCAAATCGACTTTAGTGGAGCACAAACTTCAGGAACGCCGACGGATGATCAACAAGGAAATATAGGACAAGCAACGGAACAAACCAGCCCTTCTTCATCGAATACAGGAACTCAACTAGTCCCTCATCAAGCTCAAGCTAATGAACAAAAGAGTTCAACATCTGAAAATAAAGAGAAGGGCAAGAACGAAGATGAGAAGCAAGAAGACAAGGAAGAGGCAGTAACAGAAACTAAGACACCAGGTAAACGGAAAATCCTTCCATCTACTGGACAAGAAACAAGCTATCTAGCTATTTCTGGAGTCGCAGTAGCTACGGTCAGTCTTGTTTGGTATAAGAAGAAAAGGACTACTCACTAACGTGTTTCATAAGAAAGATCTAAAAAAGGAGTCGCGGGCTCCTTTTTTCTATTAAAATACAGGACAGTTAGTCCCATATTGGAAACTGTACTAGGACAATGAAACAT
Source organism: Streptococcus sp. (assembly GCA_046994005.1). Classification (GTDB taxonomy): domain Bacteria; phylum Bacillota; class Bacilli; order Lactobacillales; family Streptococcaceae; genus Streptococcus. The sequence continues at coordinate 2,858 of JBKXCY010000112.1, read as the reverse complement.
ACTGAAAAGAACAGTTTCTTTTCAAAAAGAGGCTTAAACTCTTTAAAATAGATGGAATCGTGTTATAATAAAGTCATAAAACGTTTTCAAGAGAAGAGGTTCCTCAATGGAAAATGAAACAGTTGACTATGGAAAAGTAACAGGAATGGTACACTCAACAGAAAGTTTTGGTGCAGTAGACGGGCCTGGGATCCGCTTTATTGTCTTCCTTCAAGGCTGTCAAATGCGGTGTCAATACTGCCACAATCCAGATACTTGGGCAATGGAAACCAACAAGTCCCGTGAACGGACAGTGGATGATGTCCTAGAAGAAGCCCTCCGTTATCGTGGATTTTGGGGCGAAAAAGGGGGAATCACTGTCAGTGGTGGAGAAGCCCTCTTGCAGATTGACTTCTTGATTGCACTTTTTACTAAGGCTCAAGAGTTGGGCATTCATTGTACCTTGGATACCTGTGCCCTTCCTTTCCGGAATACACCTCGTTATTTGGAAAAATTCGACCGCTTGATGGCGGTGACAGACTTGGTGCTTCTTGATATCAAGGAAATCAATGATGAACGACACAAAATTGTGACCAGCCATACCAATAAAACGATTTTAGCTTGTGCCAAGTACTTATCTGATATTGGAAAACCAGTCTGGATTCGTCACGTTTTGGTTCCAGGTTTAACAGACCGGGATGATGATTTGATCGAGCTTGGGAAATTTGTTAAAACTCTTAAAAATGTCGATAAATTTGAAATTCTGCCTTATCATACAATGGGGGAATTCAAATGGCGTGAATTGGGCATTCCCTACAAATTGGAGGGTGTGAAACCACCGACAAAAGAACGGGTCCAAAATGCAAAAGATTTGATGGAAACAGAAAGTTACCAAGATTACCTGAAACGGGTCAAAGGATAAAGAAGAAAAACAGTTGGCAATCCCAACTGTTTTTTCTAGTGAAATGCATTGTTCTTCCCTTTCTTTAAACGGAAAAACGTGTTAAAATAGAGTGAATCTATAAATGAAATAAAGAGGTAGAAATATGTCAAAAATTCTTGTTTTTGGTCACCAAAATCCTGACTCAGATGCCATTGGTTCATCTGTAGCCTTTGCTTATCTTGCAAAAGAAGCTTACGGTTTGGATACAGAAGCGGTTGCTCTTGGAACTCCAAATGAAGAAACAGCTTTCGTCTTGAACTATTTTGGTGTAGAAGCACCGCGCGTGATCACATCGGCTAAAGCAGAAGGTGCAGAGCAAGTCATCTTAACAGACCACAATGAATTCCAACAATCTGTTTCAGATATCGCTGAAGTAGAAGTTTACGGTGTAGTGGATCACCACCGTGTGGCTAACTTTGAAACTGCAAGTCCACTTTACATGCGTTTGGAACCAGTTGGATCAGCATCTTCTATTGTATACCGCATGTTCAAAGAACACGGTGTAGCAGTGCCAAAAGAATTGGCAGGTTTGATGCTTTCAGGTTTGATTTCAGATACCCTTCTTTTGAAATCTCCAACAACACACCCATCTGATAAAGTGATTGCACCTGAATTGGCAGAATTGGCTGGTGTTAACTTGGAAGAATACGGTCTTGCAATGCTCAAGGCTGGTACCAACTTGGCAAGCAAATCAGCAGAAGAATTGATCGACATCGATGCTAAGACTTTTGAATTGAACGGAAACAACGTTCGTGTGGCTCAAGTCAATACAGTTGATATTGCGGAAGTTTTGGAACGCCAAGCTGAAATCGAAGCAGCCATCCAAGCCGCAAATGCAGCTAACGGCTACTCTGACTTTGTTTTGATGATTACAGATATCGTCAACTCAAACTCAGAAATTTTGGCTCTTGGTGCCAACATGGACAAGGTAGAAGCAGCTTTCAACTTCAAACTTGAAAACAACCACGCTTTCCTTCCAGGTGCTGTTTCACGTAAGAAACAAGTGGTACCACAATTGACTGAAAGCTTTAATGGGTAATCATAGATGGGGAAGCCCATTGTTAAAAAGGAGTTTCGACTCCTTTTTTGTTAGGAGGAGATCATGTTAGAAAATGGCGATTTGATTTTTGTGAGAGAAGATACAGAAATGGGGCAGGCTATCCAGGCTTCTACAGGTAACTACAGTCACGTGGCTATCTTTTTGGACGGACAGGTCTATCATGCTACGGTGGAAGGTGGCGTCCTTGCCCAGGTTCCTGAGGACTTCTTTGAAGCTGGAAAAGTTTATGACCTTTATCACTATCCGAAAATCGATCTCAAAGAGGTCAAAAAGTTGTCGGAAAACCTTTTAGGTTCTCCCTACAACGCTTCCTTTTATCCAGATGGAGATGGTTTCTATTGTTCCCAGTTTGTAGCAGCAATTCTTCCTATTTTTGATACCATTCCCATGAAGTTTGGAGAGGGAGAAGAAGAGATTAGTTTCTTTTGGAAAGCCTACTACAGAGAACTCGGCCTAGCCGTTCCTCTAGATCAGCCTGGTACCAACCCAAGTCAACTAGCCCAATCACCCCATCTACAGTTTAAAGAAAGGTATTTGGATGATTACAATCATTAACCCCACACGTTTGACACGTCAGCCATTTTTCAAGGACTTGATCAACTATTTGGACCAGCACGACAATGTGATCCTGCGGCAAATTAAGGCCCAATTTTCAGATCAACCAGTGGATAAGCTGATGGAGGAATATATCAAAGTGGGCTTCATCCTTCGAGAAAATAAACGCTATACCCTCAACCTGCCCTTCTTGGAATCTGCTGAAGAAGTCGATTTGGATCAAGAGGTCTTTGTCCGAGAGGACAGTGCAGTTTATCAGGAACTAAAAGCCAAAGTCTTCCAAACGGAACTCCGCAATACTACAAACGAAGCGATTTTGAT
>JBKXCY010000111.1:0-5688 GCA_046994005.1 Streptococcus sp. | reverse complement strand
TTTGGAAGGCGTTTTGGATTATGAATTCTCTCTGTCACCTCGTGCCTTTTATCAACTGAATCCAGAGCAGACTGAGGTGTTGTATAGTGAAGCGGTTAAGGCTTTAGATGTATCGCCAGAGGATCATCTTATTGATGCCTACTGTGGGGTTGGAACGATTGGGTTTGCTTTTGCTAATAGAGTGAAAAGTGTTCGGGGGATGGATATTATTCCTGAAGCGATTGAAGATGCCAAATACAATGCTAAACGGATGGGATTTGAGAATACCCACTATGAGGCTGGTACAGCAGAAGAGATCATTCCTCGCTGGTACCAAGAAGGCTATCGGGCTAATGCTGTGATCGTGGATCCACCTCGTACGGGCTTGGGGACAAAATTAATCGAGACCTTGTTGCACTATGCACCTGAAAAGATGGTCTATGTCTCTTGTAATGTCTCTACTTTGGCACGGGATCTAGTGGCTTTGACGAAGGTTTATCAGGTTGAATACATTCAATCAGTGGACATGTTCCCCCATACTGCACGGACAGAAGCAGTTGTGAAATTAGTGAAGAAGTGAAAGAAGAATGGATATTTGGGAAAAACTTTATCTTGAGGCGAAAGCTCTCTATGCGCCTCAAGAGGTTTCAGATTTTGTCTATGCTCGACATGTGGTTGCTGCTGTTGAGGCTGCAGATGGTCAGATTTTTACGGGCTTTTGTATGGAAGGAACTTGCGGCGTCTTTCATTTATGTGCCGAACGAGCGGCCCTTTTCAATATGTATCAACAATCAGGACAAACTAAGGTCAAGCGCATTATTGCTTTTCGAGACAAGCCTCCTTATGGAGAAGGCTCCGGGATGCCTTGTGGAGCCTGTCGTGAATTTCTCCTTGAGTTAGATGCAGAGAATCGTCATCTAGAATTTATGGTGGATTATGAGAGCCGCAAGACCATTACTTTAGGTGAATTGATGCCTCTTTGGTGGGGAGAAGAACGGGCTCGTCAGAGAGAAAATAAAGGGAATGAGTAGAGGAAATAAATTAATGGACAATGTTATTGATGTATCGATTCCAGTTGCTCAAGTTATTGATCAACATCCGGAGGTATTGGACTTGTTGGTGGAGTTGGGCTTTAAACCCTTAGCCAATCCGATCATGCGCAATACAGTTGGGCGCAAGGTTTCCTTAAAACAAGGATCAAAATTAGAAGGTACGCCTATGGAGAAGATTGTGCGAACACTAGAGGCTAATGGCTATGAAGTAGTGGGGCTAGACTAATGAGTGATGAACGAATTCACGTCTTAAGAGATATCTTATTAGAGCTTCATCATGGAGCTTCCCCTGAATCGGTTCAGGAACGGTTTGATGCGACTTTTGCAGGGGTGTCTGCGATTGAGATCTCTCTTATGGAGCATGAACTGATGAACTCAGATGCAGGTGTTACTTTTGAAGATGTGATGGAGCTTTGTGATGTCCATGCCAATCTCTTTAAGAATGCTGTTCAAGGGGTCGAAGTAGCAGATACTGACCACCCGGGCCATCCTGTTCAAATCTTTAAACAGGAGAACTTAGCCCTTCGTGCGGCTATGATGCGGGTACGCCGCTTGTTAGACAATTATGAGATGACAGAGGATCCTGAGATGATTCAGGAGATTCATAAGGGCTTGTTACGTCAGCTGGGTTTAGTGGGTCAATTTGACCGGCATTACCGTCGTAAGGAAGAGTTGATGTTTCCGATTATGGAAAAATATGGGCATGATTCCCCACCAAAAGTGATGTGGGGAGTAGATGACCAGATTCGGGATCTCTTTGCGAAAGCTTTGGATGCGGCCAAGAAATTACCGGAATCTAGTATTTCTGAAGTCAAGGAGCTCTTTGAAGCCTTTGCACAAGAGTTTGAGGGCATGATCTTCAAGGAAGAGTCGATCCTCTTGATGATTTTGCTGGAGTCCTTTACCCAGGATGACTGGCTCTCCATTGCAGAAGAAAGTGATGCTTATGGTTATGCCATTATTCTCTCAAGTGAGAAATGGGTGCCGAAACGTGTGGACTTCAAGGAAGAAGGAGCAAGAGAGTCAGAGAGTTCAACTGAACCGCTTCCTTCTTCAAAAGGAGATGAGCACCGTCAGGTCATTGAAACTCCTGAGGGGCAATTGACCATTACCTTCACGCCTAAGAAAAAAGAAGAGAGCTTCGATCGCAAGCAACCACAGGCTTTTGGCCATGGCTTTCTATCTGTGGAGCAAGCGAATTTAATCTTGAACCAGTTACCAATGGAGATCACCTTTGTCAATAAGGATGATATTTTCCAATATTACAATGATGCTGCGCCTTTTGAAGAAATGATTTTTAAGAGGACGCCATCGCAGGTAGGACGCAATGTTGAGCTGTGTCACCCACCGAAATATTTGGAGAAGGTCAAAGCCATCATGCAGGGGCTTCGTGAAGGGAAAAAAGACAAGTATGAAATGTGGTTCAAATCCGAATCGCGTGGGAAATTTGTCCATGTCACCTATGCAGCCGTGCGTGATGAAGCTGGAGACTTTCAAGGCGTCTTGGAATATGTTCAGGACATTCAACCTTATCGGGAGATCGATACGGATTTTTATAGAGGAATGGAGTAAAGATGAGTTACGAAACAGAGTTTATGAAGGAGTTTGAGGAGTGGATCAAGACCCAGGTCATGATCAATGAAATGGCTCTCGAAGAAAGTAAGAAGGTTTTTGAGGAAGACCAGGATGAACGAGCTAAAATCGCTATGATTCGCTATGAAAGCCGTTTGGACGCTTATCAGTTCTTGCAAGGGAAGTTTGAAAATTTCCATGCTGGAAAAGGATTTCATGATTTACCAGATGGCCTCTTTGGTGAAAGAAAATATTAAATGGCCTTATTGAAGGCGTTTTACTAGCTAGATTTACCTGAAAATTAAGCAATGACTTGATTTTTTAGGGGATTGTGATACAATAAAAAAGTTGAAATGACATCAACGGATTTTTGAATGGAATGATAGTGATGAAACCTTGTTGCCTTAGGAATTGATCACTGAATTTAGGAGGAAAAATGGCAAAGAAGAACGTAAACCGTGCGAAACAATACAAACATCAAAATAGACATCTTTTGAAAAAAGCTATCGCAACTGTAACTGCAGCTGTGAAAGAAGCACCTAAAAAGGTTGAGAAAGCTACAAAAGCAGTGGCGAAAGAAGTGAAACAAGCGGCTTCTTCAGTGGAAGAATTTGCTGCAAGTTTGGAAGGTGTGGCACTTGATCGTGCGCAAACATTCTATGATGAAGGTATTCGCTCTGTTGCGGACTTCGCAAACTGGACAGAAAAAGAGTTGTTGGCCCTTAAAGGAATCGGCCCAGCTACAATCAAGAAATTGAAAGAACTAGGCGTTAAATTTAAATAATCGCTTTTGTGATTTCTTGCTATTTCCAGGAAAACTTGATAAAATGAACCTATTAGAGGTGTTTTGAATCCCACATTTTACAGAAAGTGGCGGTGCTGAGAAGTCCACAAATGTGTCAAAACTGGTTGCTAATGGATGAAATTAAAAAATGAATATAGACCTTTTTGTTTCCTTTTAGGACTAGGAGGCGAGTTGCAGGCTGTACTCAAGTACGCCAAGACGAGCTAACGACGTCATAAAAGTGAAACAAGAAAATTAAAGATGCGGGCTTTGCCCGAACTTGGGTGGTACCGCGGATCAACACATTCGTCCCTGTCAGATTGATGACAGGGGCGATTTTTCTTTTTGCAACCCTGGCTGAAGGAGCTTGTCATGAAACAATCTTTTAACACTAGTAAACTCTACTATGGCTTTCCGATTTTCATCTTGGGGTATCAGGACCAGAACTTTGGGCATAATATCACGACCTGCAGTTCCTCTTATAGCTTGGGAGATTGGCTCGTCATCGGGGTTGGTGCTGAGGAAAATGCGGCTGACCAGATTAAGCATTACCAACAGTTCACTGTGAACATCCCTGATGAAAACTTTATGCTGGAGATGGAGCAGGCTGGCTTTATCAGCCGTCGGGAGAAATTGAAACACCTAGGGCTGGACTACGAGATTTCTGAACGGACTCAAGCTCCGATTTTAGAAGCTTGTCCAGTCGTTTTGGATTGCCAGGTAGATCGAATTATCGAGGAAGATGGCATCTGCCATATCTTTGCCAAGATTATAGACCGTCTGGTTGATCCAGAACTCTTGGATGACAAGGGACATTTTAAAAATGACCGCTTTGCACCAACTTACTTTATGGGGGACGGCCATCAGCGTGTTTATCGTTATCTGGATGATCGAGTCGATCCCATGGGGAGCTTTATGAAGAAAGCGAGGAAGAAGAATGACAAGAGCTGAGTTGCCAGATAAAATCGAAACGGAGCGTCTAGTCTTACGAGTCCGAACAGTGGCGGATGCTGAGGATATCCATGCCTACGCTAGTCTTCCAGAGGTTTCTTACCCAGCAGGCTTTCCACCCGTTAAGACCTTGGAAGATGAGATTTATTATCTAGAGCATATCCTTCCCGAGCGCAATGAAAAGGACAATCTCCCAGCAGGATACGGCATTGTAGTCAAAGGGACTGATAAAGTTATTGGCTCAGTTGATTTCAACCATCGCCACGAAGACGATGTGCTGGAGATTGGCTATACCTTGCACCCAGACTATTGGGGGCGAGGCTATGTGCCTGAAGCAGCGCGTACCTTGATTGACCTGGCTTTTAAAGAATTGAGTCTTCACAAGATTGAACTGTCTTGCTTTGGTTACAATGCCCAAAGTCAACGTGTCGCTGAGAAGCTTGGTTTCACCCTTGAAGCACGCATAAGAGACCGTAAAGATGCCCAAGGCAATCGCTGTGATGATTTGAGATATGGCTTACTAAAGAGTGAGTGGGAGGTTAGATGGTAGATAAAATAATTAATTTTTTATCTAATTCTAATACAAGCGATAAAATTGCTTTATTAGCCTTACTAACCAGTATTATTCTTCCTGTTGTAATACAACTGTGGAGTAATGGTAGAGAAGATAAGAAAGAAAATCAACAAGAACAATTCCAGAGAGAAACTCAAGATAAACTAGAGAAATTTCAGGATTTTCAAAAGGAATTTTTAGTATATAAACAGACTGTGGGTGAGTTACAGTTCAAATTACAAAATCGTTCTGATTTAATTCCTTATTTTCACTTAAATCGTTCTGAATCTCGTGTTTTTAAGAATAGTAATAAATTTATTGTTGAAATTTATTTGACTAATGTTGGGCGAGGTACAGCAACAAATATAAAGACTTGTGAGTCTAACAAAGACTCAACAGGAAATCCTATTTATTTTGATCAGTCTCCATCGTTAGCGAAGAATTCTCATTGTTTTTATAATTATTTCAGTGAGAATTTCGCTATTCCAAACGAATCAATATCATTCAGTTTGTGTGAGATAGAACAACAAACACAACAGTTATATTTCTTGATCTTTAAAATTAGCTTCAGTGATACTCTTGGCCGTGAATATGAACAAGAATTTAAATTTGGATATGATAACTATTTGGTTAAGGGGATTAATCAAAATTCCATATCATATCCACCGAAATTGATTAAAGATATAAATTAGAAAGGACACACACATGTCTAAAGAACTTTCACCTAAATACAATCCAGCCGAGGTTGAGGCTGGTCGTTACCAAAAATGGCTTGATGAAGATGTTTTCAAGCCTTC